>CBCXVS010000037.1:0-19993 GCA_965178525.1 uncultured bacterium
GCGATTTACATGGGAACAAAGGTCAATTCGTTTCAGGCTTTTGAGTTTTTATTTCAACAAGTTGTCGCCGAATCACGTGAGGAACTTCGGTCTAGCGGCATGGTTTTGGCGGAGGATCAAACGGACATGCCACGACATTTTCGGTACTGTCCACACTGCGCGACGCCTTTTACTCTCCGGATTATGCATGCGCATGAACGCATGGTATGCCCCTCCTGCAACTTCATTTTCTGGCAAAATCCCGTCGTGGGTGTTGCCATCATTGTGCTAGACGGCGATCGTATCCTGCTCGGGCGTCGAGCGCGGGGGCTGTATAAAGGCGCCTGGTGCATTCCGTGTGGTTACGTGGAGTATGATGAAGACGTGCGCCACGCCGCGCAACGGGAGTTTCAAGAAGAAACCGGCTTGCTGGTCGAGGTTGGGAAGGTGTATACGGTACACTCCAATTTCCACAACCCGGCGATGCATTCGGTCGGCATTTGGTTCCGGGGCACAGTCATAAGCGGCACGCTGCGCCCAGCCGATGATATCGATGAGGTGGCGTATGTCGCCTTGAGCAGCCCACCAGAGAACCTCGCGTTTCCCACTGATCGGCTGGTGCTGGAGCAGCTACAGCGTGAGTATGATGCCGCTGGTTAAGTCCGTTCCTACACAGGCGGTATCAACGTCACATCCAGGGTCATTTCACACCAGCGGGCAGCGCGCAGCAGCCGTTCCTCCTGCAGTGCCGGGGCCATCAGTTGAATGCCCAATGGCATCCCTGTCTGACTCCGCCCGCTCGGCAATGCGATAGCCGGCACACCGGCATAGGTCCAAGGCGCCTGAAAGCTCGCATCGCCCGTGGTCGTGAGGTCACGGGGTGCCGGAGCCGGTGTCGCCGGTGTGAGTAAAATATCCACGTCCTGAAACATCTGCCCCACCTCATCTTGGAAGAGCCGCCGCAAACGCTGCGCCCGGAGATAGTCGACTCCCGGAATGACAAGGCCGGATTCGATCGTTTCCCGTAATTTCGGTCCATATTGTTCATGTTGCGTCATGAACATATCAGCGTGAAACGCGGCCGCTTCAACTTTCATGACGATACGATGGGCCGCCAAGACGGAACCGAAACTCGGCGGCAATGCCACCTCCTGTATGGCGGCGCCAGCGCGGGCCAGTTGCTGTGCGATCGCTTCCGTGTGTTGCCGAGTCTCGGCATCGGCATGCTCGGCAAAATATCCCTGTAACACGCCAATACGCGGGGAGGCATCAGCCTGCTGTACGGCCATGACATAATCACCAGGCGGTTCGGGGATGGACCCTGGGTCGTGGCGATCATACCCCGCGATCGCTTGCAGCACGGCGGCGGCGTCCGCCACGCTTCGCACCAGGATCCCCACATGGTCTAGACACCAACTCACCGGAATGACACCATATCGGCTGATCCGCCCATAGGTCGGTTTGAGCCCGACAATACCGTTATAGGCGGCAGGACGGAGCGTCGAACCGCCCGTCTGCGATCCTAGAGCCGCAGGAATCATGCACGCCGCCACCGCTGCGGCTGAGCCGCTGCTCGAGCCGCCGGGCGTGTGCGCCGTATTCCACGGATTCCGCGTTGGTGACGGGTCCGCGGTGGCAAACTCGGTCGTAACCGTTTTGCCCATGATCATCGCGCCTGCCTCCTTCAGTCGAACCACGGACGTGGCATCGTAGTCCGGTACAAAATCAGCATAAACGCGCGACCCGGCCGTGGTGCGCAGACCCGCCGTGTAGAAAATGTCCTTGAGCCCCACCGGCACGCCACAGAGGCCGCCGATACGCTCTCCCCGTTGCACCTTCCGTTCGCCGCGCCGCGCCGCCTCTAGCGCCCCATCCCGATCAAGCGTAACCCATGCTTGCAGCGTTGGCTCTAACGCATCAATACGTTTGAAGCAATCCTCAACGACGGCCACAGGCGAGACATCACCCTGACGCACAAGAGTCCCGACCTCAGTAAGTCCAAGGGTATGGAACGCCATCTTCTGCCCTCCTTTTCCACCAGTACCGGTAGGTATGACAAGGCTCATCTCTTGTCTCATGCTGTCCGCGGCGCCTCAAAAGAACCGTGGTTCGAGATCCGGCGGCAATGTATAGGCGTCCATGGTGACAATCTGCTCCGCCGTCTGCTGCAATCCCGGACGTTGCCGTGCCGCCTCGTCTTCTCCCCAAAGACAGTGGGCCTGAGCTAAGAGTCCATCGAGGACCTCCGCCGCCGTCCGTGTAGTGGTCATCGCGCCATTCCTCCTATGTCTCGCTGATTGGCGAGCCCTCGTACCAGCTGATGAAGTACCTGGCCACAATCAGCTGCCTCATGTGTTCACCCTTTCCTTGACCACTTGCCCCGAAGCCGCACGACTATAGTCATGTACATATATCCCTGTCAAGCCGCGACATCTTGCCCCAAACCAGGTGATCCACAGCGGTTTTCCAGGTAGGGATCGATCCGAAGGAAGTATGACGGCCACAGCAGTGTCGACTCGACACCCAGAGAGGAGAACAGAGGATGAGAGAGAAAAAGGCAGTTATACAGGGGAAATCGCCCTACAGGCCATAGGGCGTTCAGAGGCTCATGTACGGACAATATTCTCGATGGAAGCGGGGATGATCAAGTCGTCTACGGCAACGTATTCAACGTTGACTTGACACGCTCGAATTCGATCTCCAATTGTTCAATGAGAGAGGCGGCCTCGTCCAGCAGCCCAGCCTGCCCTTGTTCTTCCAGCACCGTACACAACCGGGTTATGGGCTCGGCCCCCAAATTACTACTGCTGCCTTTCAGCGTATGCGCAGCTTCCCGCAATCCCTCGGCACTGTCCTGGGTGAGCGCCTCTCGCATCATATCGAGCATCAGCGGGGTGTTATCTATATAAACAGTTCAATCAGCTCTGCCACGAGCTCTACTCCATGCTCCTCTTGCAGATAGTGTAGGCGATCATGCATATCGTCTTCCCTTCTTGTGGTAACATTGACAGGGGCCGTCTCAATCTCTGACATCTCTTCCGGCTTATACGGGAGTAGCACGGCGTACAACTCCTCGGCCTGTACGGGTTTGCTCAAGTAGCCGTCCATCCCGGCTTGCAAGCAGCGCTGGCGGTCACTGGGCATCGCATTTGCGGTCATAGCGATAATCGGTATGTGCTTCCCGGTTTGGGCTTCACGCTTCCGGATGACCGCAGTCGCTTCAAAGCCGTCCATTTCCGGCATCTGGCAATCCATGAAGATGCAATCGTAGGCAATGCGCGTTGTGGCCTCGAGGGCTTTACGCCCGTTGGCAGCCAAGTCCACACGGCAACCGAATTTCTCCAGAATGATGGCGGCCACTTTTTGGTTGATGGCATTATCCTCCACTACCAGCACCTTCAGGCCTAACGCCGTGTCGTCCTCCGTCGGCTCGGGATGCGGAACATGTGGCGCAGCCTGTGTCATTGGCCCCATTCCCATCGCGGTTGCCACACACGCGGCGAGATGCGCGTGACGCACCGGTTTCGTTAAACACGCGGCAAAGCCAAGACGGAGTGCTTCTTGCCGATGGCGCCGCTGCCCAAAGGACGTCAAGAGGACGAGGTGGAGAGCGGCGAGATCCGGATGGCTCTTGATCATATGCGTAAAATCGAGAACATCTATACCAGGTGTCTGGTGGTCGAGAATCACGGCGTCATAGGGGTGGCCGTCACGATATGCCTCCTGCAGGCAAGCCAAAACAGTAGAGCCGTCTTGTATGCATGTCGTCTCCACGCCCCAGGAGTTTAGGTACATTTCAAGGAAGGTCTGAAGCGTCGCATTCGCGTTCACACAGAGTATTCGTGTGCCATACAAATTGGGCATAATGGGTTGGGCATAATGGGCAAGGTCGCGTTGTGTGGGACAGGCCGGCTGGGGAGATGAGCCGTGAACCAGAATGTACTGCCGTGCCCGGCTTGACTTTCGATACCAATCTGGCCACCCATGATCTCGACCAGCCGCTTGGAAATCGCCAATCCCAAGCCCGTTCCCCCATGTTTACGGGTCGTCGAGCCATCGGCTTGTCTAAAGGCCTGGAATAACTGCTCCTGTACCTCAGGCGCGATCCCAATACCGGTGTCGGTGACGGCAAACCGCAGTC
The DNA here is from genome assembly GCA_965178525.1 of uncultured bacterium. Classification (GTDB taxonomy): domain Bacteria; phylum Tectomicrobia; class Entotheonellia; order Entotheonellales; family Entotheonellaceae; genus CBCXVS01. The sequence continues at coordinate 4,121 of CBCXVS010000037.1, forward strand.
TCCCATTGCGCCCCTTGTCTTCAGCCCGCGTGACGTGTACGATAACCTCGCCGCTTTCCGTGAACTTCACGGCATTCCCCACCAAATTGGTGAGAACCTGCCGCAGGCGTCCAGGATCACCTTCGACCCAGGTCGGCACAGCCGCATGCACCAAACAGGCCAGCTCAAGTCCCTTGGCAGACGCTTGCTCCGCCAGTAACTCCAGCACGTCTTCCACCGCACGGCGCAGATCGAAGCCGATGATCTCCAATTCCATTTTCCCGGCTTCGATCTTGGAAAAGTCAAAGATATCGTTGATGATAGAGAGAAGCGCCTTGCCAGAGCGACGAATCGTTTCGGCATAATCATGCTGCTCCTGGGTTAACGCCGTATCCAGGAGGAGTCCGGTCATCCCGATCACGCCGTTCATCGGTGTGCGGATTTCATGGCTCATCGTGGCCAAAAATTCGCTTTTGGCATGCGCAGCTGTCTCTGCAGCTTCTTTGGCGTGCCGGAGCTCCGCCTCGGATTGCTTGCGTGTCGTGATATCCTCCACAACTGCAAAATACCCTGCGACCGCGCTCTCTGGTGCAAGATGCGGTACATACTTGGCACTGACATAGCGGGTCTCACTGTCATCATATGGAACCTCATACTCGAAAGATACCTCTCGACCCGATAGCACCGTATCAATTTGGTCTTTAAGTTGCCGGTACGTGCTTTCACCGACTACGTCCAGCACGTGTTGTCCATAGAAAGCGGTTGGCTTTTGCGCCCACTGCTGCAGCGTTTTATTGGCAAAACGAAATCGGCGTTTATGGTCGATGTAGGCAATCGCCATAGGAAGATTATCGACGACCAAACGCACGCGTTCTTCGCTGCGCCGCTGAGCTGTTTCAGCTTGCTTGCGCTCGGTGATATCAATCCCGGTGGCGATGAGATACTTCCGGCCTCCGGCCTCGGTCGTGAGTACCGTATGGGTCCAAGCGATGAGACGAGGGCGTCGATTTTTCGTGATGAGAATATATTCGCTTTTTGACGGAATCTGCGGGGGGAAACGGGTGAAGGCCGATTGTAGGCGTGGTTGCTCTTGCAGCACCAGGAAATCCCACAAGGGTTGGTTCTCGACCTCATCGAAGGCATAGCCCATAACCTGTTCCCAGGCCTGATTCACACGGACGATGCGACCTTCCGTGTTCAGCACTATCACCAAGGCCTCGGTGGTATCGAGAATGGCCGAAAGGAAATGACTTTCATGCCGTAATATATCCTCACTATGACGGTGTTGGATGGTGAGTAATGCGGTCACCCAGACAGCCACCATGACAAGTATGCGGTTGAGCTCGATATGCCAGAAGGCATCATCATGGAATGCAAGGACACTACCGAGGATGGTCATCCCGGTACAAGCGACGGCAACTTTGACGATGTCGCGACGCTGTACAAACCAGAATGAGGCTAAGACGACAACAATGACATACAACACAGGACCGGCCCCACCCATAGGTGATGACAGGTCGGCAAGGAACACACCGAGCGCAAGCAGCAAGGTCGCGATCTGCGGCCACATGTAAAGCATTTTTTCTGTGCACATGAGGGGTGTCCTACTTAGCAGACATGGCTCAACATATGGCGAGGGGACATAGATAGGCTCGGAATTCCCTGCCTCTCTTCAGTCTATAAGCGAGCGTTGTGTGCCCTATCGGCACAAAGAGAATAGAACATAAACCAGGTGAGGCGTCTCGCTCCTGCCGTGCTTTTAGGGTTGATCCGACGATGCAGCAGGGTTTCGATTTCTTGATCGTAGAAGCCTTCTCTCAAACTCAAGTATGAATCAACAAGCAGCTCCCAGAGACATGGCAAGCGACGCATCGACGCCCGATGAGAGGGGCTTGAAACCGGAGGGGATCGGAAGAGAAGGCCCTGATAGCTCGAGGGGATTGAAGCAAAATTTTACGCTGGTGCTGGCTGGAGCCTGACCAGTATTTTTCCCATATTATCACCCGTGAACAAACCGATGAACGCTTTGGGTGCGTTCTCGATACCCTCCACGATCGTCTCCTCCCACTTCATCTTGCCAGCTGTGATCCGTGCGCGCATAGCAGTCTGGAATTGGGGCTGTCGATCCATATGGTCGGACACGATGAATCCCTGTAAGATCAGGCGCTTGCGAACGGCAAAGCGCAGGTTGGCCGGTCCTGGCGAAGCCTCATTGTACTGGGAGATCATGCCACACAAAGCGATCCGTCCAAACTCGTTCATCTGCTCAAGGGCGGCTTCCAAATGGGCGCCGCCGACGTTTTCGAAATAGATGTCGACGCCGTTCGGACAGTGGCGATCGAGTTCTTCTGTAAGTGACGCGACTTCCTTGTAATTGAACGCGGCATCAACCCCGGCGACATCACGTAACCATTGGACCTTTGCCGGGGAACCAGCACTCCCGACCACACGGCAGCCCTTAATCTTGGCGACCTGGCAGACAACCGAGCCGACGGCCCCTGCGGCAGCGGACACAAAGACGGTGTCACCGGCTTTGGGCTTACCAATGTCCAGGAGTCCGACATACGCCGTCATCCCCGGCATACCCATCGTGCCGAGATACGCTTGCAACGGCACATGCGTGGGATCGACCCGTGTGAGGTCCGTGCCAGCCGACGTGTAGTATTCACGCCACCCCTGCCGCCCCAAAACATAGTCGCTAACTTCACACGTGGTGTTGCCCTGGGTCCGGATGACTTGCCCGACACACCCACCGTCCAAAGCCTGTCCGAGCTGAAACGGAGCGACATAACTCGGCTGGTCGTACATGCGCCCGCGCATGTAGGGATCGACCGACATATAGTGGTTCTGCACGAGCACTTCGCCCTCATGCAAGGCGGGAATCGGGACTTCGGCGAGCTCGAAATCCGCCTCGCTCGGCAGACCGACAGGACGGCGCTTCAAACGAATTTCACGGCTCATGCTTGCTGCCATGGTTTGCTCCCTGGTTGAGTTGTCTCTGAATATGGCTAGGTCACAACAGCACCCATCCTCGGCGCGTGGCGCGAACCACCGCATCTGTGCGGCTCTGCGCCCCGAGTTTGCCCATAACGGCGTTGACATGAAATTTGACGGTGTGTTCGCTAATATGCAGACGATCGGCGATAACTTTGTTGGGCAAGCCCTCGGCCAACAGGTGCAACACGTCCTGTTCACGCGGTGTGAGCGCATCAACGAGTGGTGCAGGTTCTGCCTGGTGCATGGGTAACAGGGATGTCGCAAGCAACCCATCAAGCACGACTAAGCCCTGTACGGCAGCATGCAAGGATGCCACCAGCGGGTCGACCTGAACGTCTCTGAACAGCAGACAGCGTGCGCCGGCGTCCCAGGCTGCAACCGCATGAGACGCATCGGATAACACAACGGCTACCGGAACCCCGGTATCCTGCAGTGCCGCCAGGTGTTCCAGATGTGTCCCGGGCGATTCCTGCTCGGCATCGGCCGACCGCTCCCAACCCAGGTCCCATAGCACCACATCCGGACGATAGACACCCACCCCGGATATGGCATCCGCATCTGCCGCCATCTGCCCAACCACAACGCCATCAGGCCGGTTGGCAAACATTGCCGCCAGCCCCCCCCGGGCGAGGGGATCATCCGCGACAATCAGCACACGTAGAGGTATCACGGACATGGTCCGATCCTTGTGGCTCGTTTTCGTCTAGACGCTACGGTCGGTACGGCTTATCATCGAATCAATTATAAGGAGCGGATATGGCAACGTGTACTCGAGCCACCCAAAGCTTCCCTTCCGGAAATATGGGTAGAGACACCTCATGGCATCGCCCTTCACGCTTTATGCGAGCGATTGGCTGATCATCGGCCTCTATATGGCCTTGGCGCTCGGCGTCGGCTTCGCCCTGAAAAAGCGCGCTGGCGCCAACCGCACGAGCTACTTCCTGGCCGGACGCGCACTGCCATGGTGGTGGGTCGGCGCCTCCATGGCCGCCACCACCTTTGCCGCCGACACGCCGCTGGCTGTGACAGGAATTGTTGCGGCCAAGGGACTGTCGGGCAACTGGTTGTGGCTGCCGGTCATGAGCATTCATGCCGCCGTCTTTGTGATTTTTGCGGCAAACTGGAGCCGGAGCGGCGTGGTGACGGACGCCGAGTTGATCCATCTGCGGTATTCGGGCACACCGGCTGTGGCCCTACGCTGGTGCCGCACCGGATTGCAACTGCTCACCAATTGCGTGGTGTTAGGCTGGGTCTTACGCGCCATGGTAAAAATCGCCTCCCCGTTCTTTCGCTGGGAGGAATGGTTGCCGGGCGCCATGGCGTGGCTGCTACCCTTGTGGCCGCAAGGCACCGCGTTGGGGTCGCCTGCGGAGGGACTTACGATTCTGGTCTTGCTGTTGATCGTGGGGTGTTACTCCAGCCTGGGCGGGCTGCGTGGCGTCGTGCTCACGGATTTGGTGCAGCTTAGTCTGGCATTGTTAGGCAGCGTCTGGCTGGCCATGCGGGCTTGGCAAGCGGTTGGCGGACGGCAGGGATTGCTCGACGGTCTGGCGACGCACTATGGCAGCGACCATCTCTATTTGGATCTGCTCCCCACGCCAGGCGTGGGCTGGTTGGGTGCGGTCGGTGTCAGTGCCGGTGTGTTTGGCTTGTACTTGCTTGTCCAGTCGTATTCCTATCTGTCGGCCGATGGCGGCGGCTACTTCATGCAACGCTTGAATGCGGCCAGGAGTCCTGCGGATGCGCAAAAAGGGGCCCTGCTGTTTCTCATCATTCACTACCTGACGCGGGTTTGGCCATGGTTTGTCGTCGGGCTGGCGGCGTTGGTCCTGATTCCCCTCGGCCATGAAGCCGAGAGTCTGGGCGGCGGCGCAGCCCGGGTCGCATCGGATCGGGAAATGGCCTGGCCAACCCTGATGGGACATTTGCTCCGTCCCGGGCGGTTGGGCGTGGTGTTGGTCAGTCTGCTCGCCGCGTTTATGAGTACCGTCGATACGCACATCAATTGGGGCGCTTCATATATTAGGGTTGTTCCCCAATAGTTAATGAGGTAGGCTATCCTCCCCCAAACGATGGAGGGAGCCCAGCCAGGTCATTGGTTATCCGAGATGATCGGCAGATGAAAGCCTTAACCGGTGTGTCTCAGACGCAATTTGACTTCTTGCTGCCCGCCTTCAGCCACGTCTATCAACAGGCTCAGCAAAAACGCTATGAGGAGGGTGTCCAAGCTGGCAAACGCAGCCGAAAGCCGGGTGCAGGTATCAAAGGCAAATTACCCACTCTGTCAGACAAACTCCTGTTCGTTCTATATTATTACAAGACGTATCCGACGTTTGATGTTCTTGGTGCACAATTTGGTATGGTACGTTCGAAAGCGAATGAAAATCTCCATAAGCTCTCTCCCATCCTGTATGACACGTTAGTGCAGTTAGACCTCATGCCTTATCGAGAGTTGAAGACCCCAGAGTCGTTGAGGGAGGCGTTGTCAGGTGTGGATCAACTGATTATTGATGCGACTGAAAGAAGCTATCGCCGGTCACAAGATGAGACGACCCAACGTGAACACTATAGTGGTAAAAAAAAGCCATACGCTGAAAAATACAGTGATGTCGATGCCGGATAAATGGATCGTCTTTCTGGGCCGTACGTTTAGTGGTCACAACCATGATTACAGCATGTTAAAACAAGAGTTCCCACCGGACTTAGACCGGTTTAGTGACGTAGAAGTTTGGGTGCACCTGGGTTATCAGGGGATTCAGTCGGACTACAAAGGCGAAATGCTTGAGATTCCACACAAGAAACCCCGGAAGAGCAAGACGAATCCGACTCCAGAATTGACGGCGGAGCAGCAGGCGGCGAATTATGCCGTGAGTCAAGTTCGCATCTTGATCGAACATGCCATCGGCGGTATGAAGCGTTTCAACATTTTGGTGCAGCGTTTCCGCAACCGCAAAGATCACTTTGAGGATGATTCGGTGGGCATCTGGGCTGGGCTAGGGAACCTGATCTTATGCTATTGAGGAACAACTCTATTGTCAATGATGTGTGGTTGGTATTGCGGCCCACGGCCTCGGATCGGGAGCAGATGCGAGTGGCACGCACGACGGTCCTGCTCTTTGTGGCCGTGGCCATTGGGGTGAGTTTTCAAATTCATACCATCGAACAGGCCTGGAAATGGATTGCAGCTCTGGGGGCATCATTAGGACTGCCAACGATCCTGCGGTGGCTGTGGTGGCGGGTAAATGCCACGGGTGAGATGGTGGCGATGTTCAGCGGCATGACGGTCGGCACGGTGTTAGCCCTGGTGACCGACTTGCCTTACGAAATCCGTCTACTCTGGATTGCTGGCGCCAGCGCGGCCGGCCTCCTCATTGGTATGCTGGCCGGACCGCCGACGGATGAGACGTGTCTACAGCGCTTTGCCGCGCAAGTCCGGCCCGTGGGGTGCTGGGCACAACTCAAGCATCACCCGGCGTCACACCGTCGTCTGTTCGTCATGGTCATCTTGCGCTGGGCCGCCGTTGTGGCGGGGACATGGTTGCTGCTGGTTGCCGGACACCAGTTGCTCTTTGCAGGACGGTGGCTGTGGTCTCTGATCGCCGGGACGGTCGCCCTCGCCTGGTTATGGGGCGGCATTGCTGGAGCCATGCGGAATGCGGAATGCGGAATGCGGAATGCGGAATGCGGAATGCGGCATAAAAGCATCCTGAAAGAGGGCTACGGAATGATGCGATTGGCGCGGAGGTGGGCGATGTCGTCCGGGGTGAGGCCGGATTCTAGTAGAACGGCTTCGGTATGCTCCCCGAGCTTGGGCGCTCCGGCTTTAGGAGTAGTGTCGGCTTGGCCGAATTGCACCGGACTGGCGACGCTCTTGATGGTGCCGGCACCGTCTGGAGCAGGCATGTCGACGAAGGCGCCCGTAGCGAGCGCTTGCGGATCGCGTGTCACTTCCTCCGGTGTCTGCACTGGGGTCCACCAGAGATCCTCACGGTCAAAACGGGCGGCCCATTCGGCCAGGGAACGGGTGGCAAAGGCGGTATCGAGTATCGGTATCAGCTCCGCGGCATGTTTCCAGCGATCTTTTGCAGTCGCAAAGCGTGGATCCATGGCCAGATCTTCTCGGTTCAATGCCCGCAAAAGCCGGGGCCAGTGACGCTCCGCTTCCAGGCCGAGAAGCCGCACCCAGCGGCCGTCAGCCGTGCGATATGTGTTGACGGTTGGCACACCGGACTCAGTCCGCTTCGAGACGGGAGCGGCGAAGCCCAGTTCTAACTGTGTGGACATGTCCCAACCAATGGTATACAGGCCCGTACGAAATAAAGACGTCTCCACGATTTGGCCTTCCCCCGTGCGCTCGCGATGAAAGAGCGCGGCCATCACCCCGCTCAGGGTCGTCATCGCCGTTATGTGATCTCCCAAACCGGCACGACTCTCAGTTGGAGGCTGCCCCTCCGGGGCTAGCAGGTAGGCAATACCCGTGCGCGACCAGAACGATCCGATGTCGTAGCCGGCCCGGTGACGGTCCGGCCCGCGGCTGCCATATCCGGTCATGCTGACGTAAATGAGCCTCGGATGATCAGTGGCTAGCGTCGCATAGTCCAACCCAAGCCGTTCTAGAGCGTCGAGGCGATAGTTGGTCAGGAACACATCGGCTGGCGCGATGAGCTGCCTGGCCATACGCACCCCCTCCGCTGCGCGCAGATCGAGGACCACGCTGCGCTTGCCCCGGTTATCCATGTGAAACGGCGGGCTCGAAGCCAGCTCAATTCCTGCCACGACTTCAAACACCCGTCGCATCGGATCGCCCTGAGGCGGCTCGATTTTTATGACGTCGGCTCCCCAGTCGGCCATGACGCCTCCGACTGCCGGTCCAGCCACCCAGGTCCCCATTTCAATGACGCGGATGCCTTGTAATATCATGCATGCATTCCTTTCTCATAACCTATTCTGTTAATATACTTTACATCATCAAGATTGATATAACCCCTTCCGATACTGTCTCACAAGCTAATCTGGCAAAAACTTATATAGCAAAGCGTATTGATTGTACATATTGATCATGCAGAGATAGCTCTATGGTCTCACCCACTTTTGATTACGTCGTCATGGCGATTGTAACCGCGATTATCGCCTTCCTCTGGACACAATAAACCTCCAGACACCATTTGATATACGCACTTGTACAGAAGCTTCACGATAGAGGACAGAGCAGATGTCTCGCCCGAATGTCTATCTCACAATGGTTTTTATCACAGTCATCCTAGGGTTGAGCGCTCGGGGTCTGGCTTTCACCCTACGATTCGCCCCTGTTCCATGTGCTGACGAGCTTTTTGATCAACATACAAACTCTGTAACAGATATCCCAACTCCCCGATTCTTCTGTATGGTGGCCGACCCCTACAGTGTCACGTTAAACGTGGAAGAACCCTATGTCAGCGAGATTGACCTGGAATCAGAAGCCATTCTGGAAACGGTGTCCAGGCCGCAGCCTCTTCCCACTCCCATTCCCCCACAGTGCAAGGCGCACGCCCCGCAACGTTCGCTCCAGGGCGTCGAAACGCTGCTATTACGCGATGCACAAACAGTGGTTGAAAAACCAGCTCAATAACCTGCTTGACGGCGTCACCCGTGTGGGCCTATGCTCACCCTGCATCACCCGGTCGCAGGAAGGGAGTTGAGCATGGCTGAGCATACAAACGTGGTCGAACAGTACCGTCACTTGATAGGTGCCGAATACGTCTTCACCGCCCCTGAAGAAGTCGGCCGGGCGTCCATCCGGAAGTTTGCCCTGGCCATCGGCGACATGAACCCCGTATACATCGATCGCCATGCGGCCGCCCAAGGGCCCTATGGGGACGTCGTTGCGCCCCCGACTTTCGTGTGTGAAACGACCCAGTATTTTCGCGGTGACATAGATGACCAAGGCGGCTTTACGGATCGTGTACCCTTGCCTGCGAGGCAGGCCATTCGCGCCGGCAATGAGTATATCTTCCATCGACCTCTACGTCCCGATGATATTATCACGGCACGCTGGAAAGTCCGAGACGTGTCCGAAAAGACCGGGCGCACGGGGCCTTTGCTCTTCGTGCTGATGGATATTACCTATATGAATCAGCACGGCGACTTGCTGGCGGAAAATCACGAAACCCTCGCCTATCGTTTGGCTTCCCGTGAAGAGGACACGCAGGTATGAGCACGCATGCTATGGCCACGGTTCTCTATTTTGAGGATGTGACAGAGGGCACCCAGCTACCGCCTGTGATCAAAGACATCAGCATAGTGCAAATGATGATGTACGGCGCCGCCACATGGGATTTCATGCGCATTCATTACGATGCGGACTATGCGCGGCAACTGGGATTTCCACAAGCCTTTGCCGATGGTCAGATGTTGGGCGCATTTCTGATGCAGCTCGTGGTCGATTGGGCCGGGGACCCGGGCGCCTTGCGCCGTCTCAGTATTCGCTACCGAACCTTTGTGTTTCCGGGGGATACCATCACGTGCAGCGGACGGGTGCAGCGCACCTTCCTCGACGGTTCCGAGGCGTTTGCTGAATGCGGCGTGGCGGCTACCAATCAGCACGGCGAGACCGTGGCAGGACCTGCCGTGGCGCTCGTGGCGCTGCCGCGCAAGCAGGTCTGAGATGCGGATGAGCACGGGGATCAGGGGAAAGCTTACGATGCCTCAAATAACTCTGCATAGAGCCTATGCAGTTCGGTCTGAGCCCTGGTATCTGGCGGTAAGCGTTCGCTCACGGCTCGTCCCTCACGGCTCGACTTTCTCCAGGCAATCCGTTCGTGGATCACCGTGTCCGCCAGATCGAGGTTCTGTTCAATTCGGTCGTGAATTCATCAATTGCCGTATATCGCCTGCTCGTCATACATCTGATTAGCCGCCGATGAAGTCGATGATTTCCTTACAATTAGATGATCTGGGTGTAAATCATCAATTGGAACGTGGAATGTACAATTCCGGCAGATCTTCGGCAAAACACCTGACTCGTGACGGGTCCAGACCTGCCGACTTCTTTCGCTATTAAAGATTTCTAAGAGAGACTGTTTTTGCACCTCACCAAGGAACAGCTCGTCGCACACATCATAATCACAACATGCGCATGACGATACTCGGCCATCCCAATACACTTGCATAGCGACTAATAAAAGGGCACAGAGAGAAACATTGACTCGGTCTGGCAAAAAAGCGGCATCTCCGGGCAGTTGCCCGGAGATAGAATTTCCCCAGTTGGCGTAATGAGAAATCTCGGTAAAGGGGAAAACCTGTCCACAGAGGCGTTTGAGGAACTCCTCCATCTTCACACGGGAGTGGTTATAAGACAGACGGAATCCAACTTGAATCTCACAGCTCTGAGGACTCTCACGCCAGAGTTTCACTAATCGTTCTATATTTTCCGAGAACTGTTTGAACCGATCTCTGCGGGTGAGCTCTCGACACTCCTCAGGACTAATGCCATAGATAGAGATATGAAGACGGTTGAAACTGCCCAAAATTCTCCGAATGAGCTCATCAGAATGGCGCTCCAGTGCATAGAGATTGGTCGTCACACTAGGGAAGATCATTCCTGTATGCCCCGCGAGCATCTCCACCCGCTTTTCGAGGAGAGGATCGAGAAGAACATCACCGACCATCGGAGTGAGAGAGAAGTTCCCTCCTCCCATCTCTCCATAGTCAGCAAGCACCTTCTCAAACACCTCCAGGGACATGACCCCTCGCTTGCGCGTCTGCTGACGGTAAGGACAGAAAACACAATCGGCATTGCATGCATTAATCGTTTCACAGATAATCATTCTTGGACGCAATGCGTTCCGACTAGGAATCTGCATCTGAGCAAGGATTCCTGAGGTTTGCAGTCTGTCTTGTGTCTGCTTTCGAAGGAGTCCGCCGAAGGATCCAAGTGTGAGAGTGTCGTCTGTCATCTCTGTCCCCATAGCAACCCGTCCTCGCAACAGCTATCAATCTAGCCTTGTCAACATAGAAACTTCACACCGGCCTTGGAGATTAGCGACCCCGTGATGCAGCAATTGTATAGGGGCTCCATTCCGACGCCAGCCAATAGTAAAAGTCCCAACAGAGGGGAGATGGCAAAGTCGGACGAGTTTCGGGTACAGATCATGATGCGTATACTGCCCGCGCAACTCGTAATCCTTCTGCCTGATCATCGTCAATCCCACCTCAAACGTATATTCGCCTATGGCAAGCTCAAGGGCAATATCCTGTCGGAACTGGATTCGATCCCCCTGAAACACGTTCTGTGGGACACGAGTATCATACTCTAGGGTACTATTGCCATGAACAATCACCCCTGTATCATTTTGGAGTACAACGCCTCCCATTGGCACCTCAATGTCCTGGAGTACTGTGAACTCATAGAAAAAACTGGCCGTCTCTCCTTGCTGAAAAACCCGGCAGGGCTGACCGGCGCTATTACACACGGCCACGCCTAGACAGCGCGCCCAGCCATTGGACACTTGTGCCACACGAGAAAGATCAAGGAAGACATCGGGAGCGGGCCAATGAAGGACCGGGGTCGCAATCGGGGCGCAGACGGATCCATTGGCCTGCTGGGGTTGCCCAGGCTGCAGTGCCAAGGCGGCGAGCTTGTCTTCCTGTTCTATAAGATAGAAGCGCTTGACCGCCTCAGAAGCGGTCCCTTGAAAAAGAGCATCTCCAGCGTGAAGAAGCAGTCCCCACTGACAGAATTGCTCTACCTCTGTCATCGCATGAGAGACGAGTATAATGGCAACCCCTTTGGCACGCAATTCCTCCAACCGCTGATAGCACTTTTGCCGGAAGAAAATGTCCCCGACCGTGAGAACCTCATCAATCAACAGCACATCAGGATCGATCGCCGTACTCACTGCAAAAGCCAACCGCATGCACATACCGCTCGAATACGTCTTCACCGGCTGGTCAATAAATTCACCAATGTCAGCAAACGAGGCGATCTCCTCAAATCGGTCTTCCATCTCTGAACGCGAGATTCCCAGGATGGCTCCGTTCATGAACACATTTTCGCGTCCGCTGAACTCTGGGTTAAAGCTGCTGCCCAGTTCCAGAAGTGCCGCCACACGTCCCTGTACCTGGATCTCTCCGAGAGTTGGACGTAGGACCCCAGCAAGGATTTGTAAGAGCGTACTTTTACCCGAGCCGTTGCGGCCAATAATGCCGATTGCCTGGCCACGCTGGACGGTAAATGAGACATCTCCCAGCGCCCAGAAATCCCGCCCATACTCCCAACCAAACCGCCCCAAAAGTTGATGCTTTAGGCGGTCTTGTGGCTGGTCATAGAGACGGTACATCTTACTGACGTTGCATGCGGAAACAACAATATCGTCAGATCGCGCCACCACTCCTTGGTTCGGATCCATCAGAGCAGGCGCCCCAGCCGGGACAAGCGGGACTTGGTGCTGGACTACCATCTTTCCCCTACAAGACCTCAGCAATTCCGAGGCTCGTCTTCATGAACGTATAGGAAATTCAAACCCAGTTTTGGCGCCTCGCTGCGAGTAGCGCCTTCCGGGAGCCGACGTCCAAACGCTCCGGGCAGCTGCAAGCACAACGGTGAATAGCGCTGGCTGAGGAAGGCGTCGGGGCCTCTAAAGCGACTCACGAACCATGCCAGGAAGCCCGCCGGGTAGCCAGGGGCTGTTGCCAGCTCCCGGCCCCCCCAGAACCACACGTGAGACTTGTCGCCTCATGCGGCTCAAGCCTCAGCTGCTTCATATCCATGTCGTTGGTGGTACGCATGATGACACCACCGATGTACAAGCATGCGATGGTTCAGTGGGTGATCTCCACCCGCTTTCCGCGGCCTGATGTGATGATCATCCACCGGATCGCCTTCATAAAAAGCTACTTTGCAGAGACCACAGCTATTCTGTTGCCTCTTCAGGAGCTCTCGACGTTGCTTCTGGATGGTCATTCTCGCGTGGCGACGTTTTTCATGTTCTTCCCAGTACGCCTTCAGGTCGGGATTCATCGGTGACGCTTTGCCCGTGACCTTCGTAAACCGGGTGATCGGTGTATCCTGATGCCACAGGAGCTGAGCATTTCCCTCGGAGAATACCGCTTGGCGGTTGCCCACTTGACGATAATATCTCTTTAGGACCCATTCGACTGGCTTGTTGGGGTGACGCCGTTTGGCCCATCGCCAAAGCAGCCAGTACACCGATTGATCCACTTTCGAGAAGGTGTGTTTAGCGGCGCTGAACCGGTAATAATTCGCCCATCCCCGTATCTTCGAGTTGAGGTCTCGTATCACCTGTCCAGTGGGACTTTGCCGATGTTGCCTCAGGTAAGATTTCAGGTCTCGAAGATATCCGATCACCTTGTCCTTCTGAGGCCAGGTCAGCAGCTTGTCCTTAAACCGCCTGATCTCGAACCCCAGGAAGTGAAACCCGTCGGTGACGGGCGCCATGCGGGTTTTGACTTCATTGAGTTGTAGCCCCCGTTGAGCAAGAAACGCCTTGATCTTGGGGAGTACATAGTGGTCGAGGACCTCCCGTGTCGGTGCGCTTAGCACAGGATCATCCGCTGCGCGGATGAGACTGATTTTGTAGTTCAGGCCCCGTCGGCTACTGGGTTTGAGAGGCTTCCCGCTGGCCGTTTCGGCCCCGAAAAGTCGTTCCAACCCATCCAGCGCAATATGGGCCAGAAGCGGCGAAATGACGCCGCCTTGAGGCGTGCCAGATGTCGTATCCGTGTAGTGGCCGAGTGCTACAACACCGGCCTTCAGCCAGCGTCTGATTGGCGTGGTGAAAACCGGGAGTCGAGCCAAGAACGCCTTGTGGCCGATATTGTCAAAACACCCGGTGATGTCGGCATCCAAGATCCATGGACTGCTGTCCTTACGGTTCAGCGGCGTATGGATCGCGGTGATGGCGTCCATCGTGCGCCGTCCTGGTCGAAACCCATAGGAGTTCGCCTCAAAACGACTTTCCCATTCGGGTTCCAGGGCCAATTTGACCAGTGCTTGCATGCACCGATCTTTCACGGTTGGAATACCCAAGGGCCGCTTTTGACCGTTGGATTTCGGGATATAGACCCGTCGCACCGGTTTTGGGCGATATCCCTTGAAGCCGAGTCCATCCTTGAGCAGCTCCCATCGGGCTTCAGGGGTGTCGCACACCACGCCGTCGACACCGGGAGTATGCTTGCCGCCATTTTCTTGGGTTACCTGACGGATCGCCTTGAGTTTGGCGGACATGGAGCGAACGAGAAGCTTTTGGAGAGTTTTCACCTTTGCGGCTTGACCGTCCGCAGCAGCCCGATAGAGACGGCCTGGCAGTCGGCGTACAGTCGCTTCCACGGCGCTCCAGTTGATCTGGGACCAGTGGGTGAGCTCCTGTCCATGGGTCGGTTCAATGATGAGCATTGTCTAACGTCCCCAACGGTTCTGCCGTTGCCTGGCGTTCTCAGTCGGTGAGACCCTGCCGGAAGTCGGCGCCCTTTCAGGTTGGGTCAAAGTCTGAAACCCTATCCGTCTCCATTACAGAGTCGGCATTCGCTTGTTCCGGCGTTCCTCTACCCCCTCAGCCATCCCCCTTCCTTGCGGTTGGGATACCACCTATAGGTGGGGCCAGTGGGGCTTACCCAGTTGACAGAAGAAGAGATACGGATGGGTTAGGGTGGAGCCTGTGACCCGGTGGGAATGATGGAGCATCGTCTGGTCTAGGACGGTGACAAGACCCGACCCCCTTACCTTTTTGGTCCCTGCCTATCAGCCTCTTTAGCAGGAGGCCCTTCACGAGTCTTTATGCGGGCTCTTCACCTTGCGTTCACCCTTCTCATCCTCCCCTAGTCCGAAGTTCCCCTGGCAGAATAGGCGGAGGGTTAAGTAGATCAACAGGTTGGCCCAATTCAAAAGTCCATTTACATAGGAACAATCCAACCTCCTGAAACGACATGGCTTATGGTCATACGTTTGCAGACGATGTCAAGCCCATGGGGCAGAATAGGAGCGAAAATTTTGCGATTTACATGGGACCAAAGGTCGATTCGTTTCAGGCTTTTGAGTTTTTATTTCAACAAGTTGTCGCCGAATCACGGGAGGAACTTCGGCCTAGTCATTCATCAAGTTTAATTTGATGGATCGCGTCCCTCACATCTGGTTCCCCCCTTTGCGAAAGGGGAAAGCGGAAGATACATCCATCAAATAAAATCTGAAGCTGTGCCAGACTCTAATTAAGAATTCTGACCCCTCTGATTGCACTCCTGACCCATTTGGTTCTAACTTATATCATCAATGTTCTTAAATATATATATTGGCATGTAGGGAAAAGCCATGTACACTGGTAGCTCGCGTATCGGTAAAAGTTGGGCTTTCACCTTCGTAACCAAAGCCCGGCCTAATGCGGCGTACCTGATGTCCAGCTCGCTCACCAAAGGCAATATGTTGCTGTACTGAGGTTGCGAGCGTACGAGCTAACTCGGGCTCGTCATCGTTGGGGGCAGAGACCTTGACAAAATGAGGCTTGAAGCCTTGGGCGGTGCGATCGAGGTTCACTCCCTCTAAGAATTGGCTGGGCGAATGAGGGTCAAACGTTATGCGTTTTCAGGATCTCGTGATCGGCATGTTGATCGTTTTCCTTCTAACGCCAGGGGTCGTGTTTGGGCAAGCCCTCGGCCATATCATCACGGCAGTCGCACAGGGCAGCCCGATGCCTGAGGAATCCGAAAGGTCCCTGAGGAATGGGGATTTTTTCATCACCGCCATAAGAGGAGCTCGCACTGTTGGTGACGGCATAAATGAACAAACGACCTGGACGTTTGATTTCAGGTCAGATCCCAATACGCCGTCTTTCCCGAATGGCCTTAAGTTAAGCCAACTCCTTTCTTGATGAAGCAGTTACGCCGATTGCCTGAGACCGACTCTCCTCT
>CBCXVS010000037.1:20003-35102 GCA_965178525.1 uncultured bacterium
TTAAGTCAAGCCAACTCCTTTCTTGATGAAGCAGTTACGCCGATTGCCTGAGACCGACTCTCCTCTCATGATGAGGGCCTTCATTCCCCCCACTGACAGGAGAAGCGCTCCGGATATCCCGTATCACCCCCCGGCTGCAACGCCTCCAGGCCGACTGCGCCGCCCACCTCCCATCCGAGGCCATTCCGGCGGCGTGTGAGGCGGTCGGCTATACCGAGTGGCGCGACCGCCTCCTCCATCCGGTCGTCACCGTCCAGGCCTCTCTGGGGCAACTTCTCCCTGGCCATGCCGCCTGCCGTCATCTCCCGCACTGAACGGGTGGCTACTCCAGTGCCTCGGCCTCCTGCCCGGCTCCTACCCAGCTGCCTGGAGGCGTGCTGGACCACCTCTGCGAACGCGTCGGCCAGTCGGCCCGGCCACGGCCTTGGAGGACGGGCGCTGGCATGGCCATCGCGTTTTCTTCGTCGAGGCCTCCGGGGGCGCCAGGCCCGATACCCCGGTGTGGCAAGACGAGGTCGGCCCGCCCGGCGAACAACCGCCCGGCGGTGGCTTTCCCGTGGCCCGGCTGCTGGCGCTTTTCCATGCGGGCAGGGGCCTGCTCCCCCCCCTAGCGGCGTCTGCTTTGAACCCCCACGAGTTGTCCCCAGTCCAACCGATGCATCCGGCCATGGAACCAGGTGAGGTGCTGGTGACGGAGCGGGGCCTATCGTCCGATGCCCAGATGGCCTTGCTCAGACTGGCCGGTTTGCCCGCCCTCATGCGAGTCGGTGCCCGACAGATGGTCGCTTTCACCCCGTCTCGGCCCTTGGTGATCCCCGCTACCCGACCGACCCCTCAGAGCCAAGGTCTACCCCGCTCGCGGTGGATCATGGCCCATGGCCAGCAGGACCAACGGGTGGAAGGGTTCCAGCCCAAGACCTGGCCGGCTGGGCTCGATCCCCCAACCTTGGCAGCGTTCCCTGCATCGCTTTTCCTGCCAGAGTTGCGGCATCAGGTGATCCAGCCCGGCTTGCGCTCGCGAGTGCTCACGTTGGTCACGACCTGAGTGGATGCGCCATGCTCTTCAAAAGATGATCTGGCCGAACCCTCCTTCAAACGCTGGGAAGCAGCAACGCGTCTGAGACCACTCAAAACTGCGATGCAGATGGATGCACGGCCCGGCAAAACCGTGGTGGGAGTACGGCAAGAACGGACCGTTTTCCTTCTGCTCTACAACCTGGTCCGACGGGTCATTGTCCAATCGGCCAAGCATCAACCGGCGGATGTTGAACGGATCAGCGTTATCGATGCTCTGCGGGGGTGCAGTGAACCCGACAGTGGGGGGCCCTGAGAGGAATTATTCGTCCACCTCTCTCGTCCGAACCGGGTCGAACCCCGCGTCCAAAAGCGACGACCCCAGACCGCTCCCCTCATGACAAAACCCCCTCATGTGTTGCGTCAACCGTTGATACGACATGCAGTTAGAGCTTCACTTAAGGCCATTCCGGTCATCCTGAATATGGATCCAGCTCGAAGTTGATCATCACTCCATAATTTAATCAAATCTTCTTGTACCAAAACGGATACCAGTAGTAGTGCTCCGTATCCTGTCGATCTTGTTCAGGCGGAAGATCGACACGTTGCCGTGCATGACTATGAGGCCGATATCGTGTTACTTCAGCGTGCTCATCCAACGCCGATTCACAGAAGGCGCACTTGTGATGAAAAAACTCATAAAGCGCGTCCCGGAATGATGGAATTCGACCGGGAGTTTTTTGACCAGGTGGTTGTCTCCCGTGTCGCTCTTCTAGGCTTAGAAGCCGTTCTAAAATTATTCAGCCAACCGTTTCAGTAAGATACGAATCATACTGAGCTGAATCATGGCCTCGCTGTGAGAGGTCAGAACCTCATCATCCCGAGCCTTGCGACGGGCATTGCAAATCCAAGAAAAAGTCCGCTCCACTTTCCCGCGATGCTTGATCACCTCAACACCCTTGCCCGTGCGCTCCACCACTTCCAGGTCAATCTTGTGTGTCTGCTTCAACTCCCGCACCCCGTCCTCAAGCCACTGCGCCTCATACCCGCCATCAACCCAGATCTTGCGCAGACGCTTGACACCCGTTGAAAAAGACCTCTTCAATAAGGCCACCAACCCATGCCGATCATCCATCCGGGCCGACGGCACCACCACGGCCACGATCAAACCGCGTGTGTCCACGAGCCTATGGCGCTTGCGGCCTTTGACTTTCTGGTTGCCATCAAAGCCAACGTCATCACCTGGGGTCATCACCTGGATGCGCTGACTCTCGGCACCGCTCGCCGAGGGATCCGGCAGACGCCCTTGCATGCGGCGTTCCATCTGCCGCAGCTGCTCCATCAGCATGGCCCTTACACCCGACTGAGACCAGCGCCGGAAATACCCATAGATCGTAGCACCCTTGCCCAAGTCATTGGGCATCATCTGCCACTGGCTGCCGGTTTTGTGGATATCGAACATCCCATTGAGGACCCGCCGCAGGTCCATGGGCGGACCTCCGGGAGCGCCCGGTCGCCATGTCGGCTTGGGCAGCAGGGGCTGAAGAAAATCCCATTGCTCATCGGTCACAGGTGTTGGATCGTCACCTAGGGCGCTCATCGTGCCAACTCCCCACTTGGAGGTTGATCTTCAGGAGGAGTGTGACGGCTTGAGCGCCTCTTCTCAAGTCTCAGTATTGATTTCGGTTAGAATTTTAAAACGGCCTCTAAGCGGTTCTCATCACGTAGAGTTTGCTCCAAAGAGTCCTGATCATCCATGTTACGATTGTTGGCGAGAAGCACCATCCCATGCGCTTGAGCAAAACGCCAGACGTCTCGGGCTGAGAGATCGTTGTGCACTTCACTAGCCTCCCCTCCTCATTGAACAACTCTGACCCAATGCATGGCGAGAGTGTCGTAACGGACAGGAATTTTAAAGCACTTTTTCGAGCGGTCCGAGCGTATCCTGAGAGCGGGTGTGGGCCGATCGCGTCACCTCACGGGTGCGCTCCGGAAGCCGCAACAGAGCCTCAGCCAGGGATTGGAGGCCGCCAAGGCCGCGGGCACGGGAGCTATATGGAGGCGTCAGTCTTCGTTTGCTTGACATGCTCGTTTCTGCTCCTGTGTGAGGCGCCTACAGTGCGGATTTTACAATGGACGCAGAAGAAAAAGTACGTTAAAAATTTGGCGCCATTCACGTTCTAAGTACTGAGGCAAATAGGTAGGGGCCCCGGGGCGATCAGCGCCTGGACATCATGAAAACAGGAGCCACGCAGGATGCCAAGGGACGCGAAGGGAAAGGGAGAGGAGCCATGTTGATTCACATTGGCCCGTGTACGCTCGAACTCGTCACGGGGGATATCACCCAACAGCGCACCGATGCGATTGTCAATGCCGCCAATAGCCAGTTGGCCGGGGGCGGGGGCGTCGATGGAGCCATCCACCGGGAGGGAGGGCCGAGCATTATGGCGGAAACGCGGCAGAAGTATCCGCAGGGCTGCCCGACAGGGGATGCGGTGATGACCGGCGCTGGCGATCTGCCGGCGCGTTATGTGATTCATACGGTGGGTCCCATTTGGGGAGGCGGACAGCATGGCGAAGAACAACAGCTCGCCAGCGCCTACCGGCGCAGTCTAGAGGTCGCAGTCGACCATGGCTGTCAAAGTGTGGCCTTCCCATCATTATCGACTGGCGCCTACGGGTACCCGGTGGAGCGGGCTGCACGGACGGCCCTGCAAACGGTCAGCGCGTTTCTCCAAGAGCAGGCACAGCCGCGGCTCGTCCGTTTTGTACTCTTCGACGCCGGGACACAGGACGTCTTTGCCACCGTGTTGCAAGCTTGGCAGCATGCATAGGGTTTGTGGGGTCGTGGCGAACCTGACACCGCTGCAGGTCACGACCAAAATCCCGACCCGGCGATTGTATCTCAGCGGCGGTCTTGGCTTGCTCCTCGCTGCTTTCCTCTTGTTTCCAGGCAACCCGGTTTGGGATTTGAGTCAGTCTCGGGTGCCGAACACGATCCTTGTCTACGGCAGTTTGATGCTCTTGATGCTGGCCATGTATCGGGATCGGCAGCGCTATCTTATCGGGTTCGCGACCCGCCCGCGTTGGTTCCGGCGCCTGGCGGCACTCGCTGTCCCCCTTGGTTTGGCTGCCCTGCTGCGTGGGATGGATGGGTTCGAGCCGTTGTATGTGCGGTCGCTGGCGCGGGAATGGGGGCTGATCGAGCCTTTCACTTTTGGGTTGTATTGGCTGGCCATCTGGGTCACGGTGAGCTGGGCTCGCCTGCGCGCGGCGCAAGGGCAGGAAGCCAAACCGTATGATGCCATGGCGGTGCTGTGGGGCCTTGCTGTACTGGAAGAATGTGATTATCTCGGGATCGTTGGGGGCATCGTTGGCCATATCGATGGCGTGTACGTCGGCGCGCTGCACGATCTGGCCGGACTCTGGTACCACACCGGACGCAATCCCTGGTGGGGCGGGGGCGCCGTGGTGCTCGGATGCCTGCTGCTGGCCTGGGTGTGGAGACATGGGTATTGCAGTGGCGCCTTCCTGCAGCGTGAACTCTGGTCCGCGACAACGATACCCGTGCTGTGTGGCGTGATCCTCCTGCTCCTGGCCCAACTGAGTGAGATTGATAACCGGCTCTTGGGCAAATGGGATGTCCTCTGGTGTCGAGCCTGTGAGGAGACATTTGAGTTTTTCTTTGCGGTCTTACTCCACGGCTCCCTCTGGTTGAAATACAGTCGGGATTATCACGCCATGCCCCCGACCATGCCGCAGGAGACGTGACGGCACACGGCAGGCGCCATGTCGCGTCTGCCATGACGTGACATGCCCGGACGACTCGTGTAGACTGTGTCCCTCAATATCTATTATATGTATGGTGTAGGTGTGTCGAAGCGATGAGTGCGAGAGGAAACGTATGGTTGCCACGCCCCAAGATGCCGCCACAGTGGTGCTGATGCGCGAAGTGCCGGGTATCGGCACGAAGCCGGAAGTGTTGATGCTGAAACGGCGTGCGGATGCCGCGTTCGCCGCCGGAGCGTATGTTTTTCCCGGTGGGATGCTAGACGCGGAAGATTGGATTCCGGCGTCACTGGCTCTGTCGCATGATTGGCCACCTGAGGCGGCCGCGGCACGTCTGCAGGATGTGAAGCCGGCGTCAAAGGCATTGGGGTTTTGGATTACCGCCTTGCGTGAGACATTTGAGGAGACGGGGATTCTTTTGGCCCGGTATGCGGATGGGCAGCTATGGGAGCCCACTCCGGCTGAGCGCGCGCAGATTGCCAGCCAACGGCGCGCGTTGCAGCGTGGGGAGGCCCCGTTTGCCACCATCATGCATGATCTCGAACGGTTCCTGGCGACGGATTTGCTCCTCTATTTTGCGCATTGGATAACGCCGGAAACGCGCCCCCTACGTTTTTCCACGCGTTTTTTCCTGGCCTCGGTGCCGCGTGGGCTGGAGGCGCAGCCCGATCACGTCGAGGTGGTCGAGCACATATGGATATCGCCTGAAGACGCCTTGCAACAGCGTGCCCATGGCGATATGGAAATGATGACCGTTACGACCAAAATCTTGCAGACCCTGAGCCGCTTTCCATCGGCGGCTGAGGCCGTGAAGCAGTTGCGCCGGGTGCGCGTGGAAACGGTCCTGCCGAAGGCTGCGGTGCAGGAAGATGGCAGCACACGCATGCTGTACCCAGGTGATGAGGGCTATTAAGACGTGCGCCGACGTGGAGCAAGGTGGGGGCGAATGATGTTCTTCTTGCTGTTGCCCGTATGGCTCGGCGGTTGCCTGTCGACCTTACAAGTCGGTGGAAGCGCGGATCCATCCTCGCCCTATCGGTCTTGGGGAAGCGAGTATGGCCGCGGTGACGAGTTGCCAACACCACAGTTTATTGATATCCACATTGGAGCCGAACCCGCACAATAATGAGCCCGTAGTAGCATGGCGGCGATGGCTCAACGTAGGCGCACACGATGCTCAAACCATGGTTTATCGCCGCCATTGGCAGGCATAACTACGTGAAATATGTCACCTTTGTCACGGACGTCTACCAGAGTGCCTGTGTGCCGTTCAAGGCGCCAGGAACCGACATGATCAAGCGCTATCTCATCCCTCGGGGGGGCACGGTCTTCGATATTGGCGCCAATGGGGGACGGTTCACGGCACTTGCCGCGCCGATCGTGGGCACGGCGGGCAGGGTCTATAGTTTCGAGCCGGTCCCGGCAGCCATACGGGTGCTCAAACGGACCGTCGCGTTACGCCGGTTGTCTCAGGTCGTGGTGGTCGAAACCGCGCTGTCGAATCTCACGGGCACAGCGGAGATGATCATCCCCCTCAAACATGGCTGGAAGCCCCAACTGCCGATCGCGCACTTGGGAGGGCAGGCCCAACCGGATGATGTGCACGAGACCGTCCATGTCCAACAACTGGACGCGTTTTGTGCGGCCGCGTCTCTCGACCGCCTCGACTTCATCAAGTGCGATACGGAGGGGCATGAATATTTCGTGTTTGCCGGTGGCCTGCACACGTTGAGGCGCTACCAGCCGCATATTTTCTGTGAAATCGCACACCCGTACCTGGCCCGGTACAACCTGGAACCCGCCGCTGTCTTCGCGTTGCTGAAGCCGCTGGGGTACCAGAGTTATCTTCCGAACGCCCACGGGCACTTAATCCCTGTGGAGGGGTACCGAGACGCTGCGGATTATTTTTTTCTGCATCCCTCGAAGCTCGATGCCCAGCTGAAGTTGTTGCTGGGAAGGTCGCAGGGCGCCGCACCAGGCTGACGTTGTTGATAGGCGGCGCCCCAGGCGTGACTTAGATGTTCATTTCGTAAGTCAGACAGCTAAGCGGCTTCCCGCGCCAGGCGATACCGGATGAGATCCTCGATCGTCAGCATCTTGAGGCCGTGGCGCGCCGCAAAGATTTCCAACTGGGGCCGGCGGGCCATCGTGCCATCTTCATTCATCACCTCACAGATCACGCCAGCGGGCAGCAGGCCGGCCAGGCGAGCCAAATCGACCGCGCCTTCGGTTTGCCCTTGCCGTTCGAGAACCCCGCCCGCCCGGGCGCGGAGCGGAAAGATATGACCGGGCCGGGTCAGGTTGTCGGGACGGCAGCGAGGATGGACTGCCGTTTGAATGGTTCGCGCCCGGTCTGCCGCCGAAATGCCGGTGCTCACGCCCTCCCGCGCCTCGATTGAAACGGTAAAAGCGGTCCCGTAACGTGAGGTGTTGTTGGCAACCATCTGTGGCAGCTCAAGCTGATCGATGCGCTCGGGCGTCATGGCAAGACAAATCAACCCGCAACCTTGGCGCGCCATGAACGTGATGGCGGCGGGCGTGACCTTCTCGGCCGCCATACACAGATCCCCTTCGTTCTCGCGGGATTCATCATCGCATAGGATGATCATCTTGCCTTGCCGGATGTCCTGTAGAGCCTCTTCAGTCATGACGAAAGCCATGTGTCTTCCTTTCAATCTCGGGTCAATCTCGGGTCAATTCCGGGAGGTTCATGGTCGTTGTAACGCCATGCTATACAGCTTAAGGTTTTGAGAGAGGATGAACGAGCGGGATCTTGCGGACTCTTTCCGTTTTGTTGCTATTGCCTATATATGCTTACGCCATACGTCAAGCGTACAAGTCTCTCCTCCCGAGCCGTCGAGTGCAATCGGCATCCAGAATGGTATGGTCTCCAGATGACCTCTTGGCGTTCCACCGTGGCGGCGGCGCTCTCCCGGTTATGCCATGGGTGGCTTTGGCGTAAGCCAAGGTGTATCCTACGCGGAGATGTGGACGTTTTCAAAACCGTCCACAGGAGAAGTTGCGTACCAGAAAGGAACACAGGATGAGCCGGCTCTTTGGGGATATTATTCAGAATGGCTACGTGGTCCGGGATATTGCCGCCGCCATGCGGCATTGGATCGAGGTGCTCGGCGTTGGCCCGTGGTTTTATATCGAACATTTACCGGTTCCTGATTTTCAGTACAAAGGGCAACCCTCACCGGTTGATATCTCGATCGCGCTGGCCAATTCCGGACCGCTCCAAGTGGAACTCATTCAGCAGCGCAACCACGCGCCCTCGCTCTATCTCGATTTCCTCAACGCCGGGCACGAAGGCTTGCAACATGTGGGCTATGCGGCCACCGATTTCGATGCCGATCTCACCCGGCTGCTGGAGGCGGGCTATCGTATTGGCCACTCGGGGAGTGTGAGTGGACGCGGACGGTTTGTCTATCTTCTCACAGAAGGGCACCCCGGCACTATCGTCGAACTCTTTGACATGAGCCAAAGCCGGGACCGCGTGTTCGCACGGATCGCAGAGGCCGCACGCCATTGGGACGGACAGGATCCGATTCGGACCACCTTGCCGACCGATTAAGAAGGAGGGAAAGCATGAGCAGACGCACTGGAATCGAGACCAACCGTGACCCTCATCTCACCCGGCGGGACGTCTTGCACACCGGGCTGGCCTTGGGGACGGCGTCATGGACCGCAGCAGTCATGCCAACCCCGGTGGCTGCGGCGCAGGGACGGCGCGGGGGCCATGGGTTTGTGCTCAATTATGCCTATCCCGAGGTGTGGGATCCGCACATCGCCGGCACGCTCGGCGCTTTGGGTTCGATCAGCCCCATGTATAACCAGGTGGTCGAGTTTAACCCACTCAAGCCCGACGAAGTCATCGGCGATTTGGCCAAGAGCTGGGAGACCACGGACGACGGCCTGACCTATACCTTCCATCTGCATGAAAACGTGAAGTGGTGGGATGGACACGACCTGACCGCTGAAGATGTGGCCTTCAGCATCAACCGTATGATCGAGCCCGGACAGCCGCGGCCGCGTGTCGGCTTGCTGCGGCCGATGACCGAAGCCGCTGAAGTGGTTGATCGCAACACGGTTCGGGTACGCCTGAAGTATTCGTCACCCTCCTTTATCAAATTCCTCGCCGTCGATTACATGAAGGTGGTGCCCAAGCATGTCATCGAGGCGGGGACCGATATCAACGTGTGGCAAAATATCGTCGGCAGCGGCCCCTTCAAGATTACCGGGGCGCGGCGCGGCGATTCCGTGAGGTATGAGCGCAATCCCAATTACTTCAAACCCGGACTGCCCTATCTCGACCGTCTGACGATGCTAGCGATCGTCGATAAAGGCACGGCCGGAGCGGCCTTCCGGGCTGGGAAGATCCAGATGACTACGGCCGTAACCAGCCTCGGGGTGGATGACGTGGTCACGCTGGAAAAGGCGTTGCGAGGCCAATACTCCGTCTCCTGGCAGCCCGTCAATGGCGGGTCGCATTTCTTTGCCAATGTCGAAAAAGACCCCTGGAAGGACTTGCGCATCATCCAGGGCCTGCGCTTAGCCACGGACCAATGGGAGATCCAACAGGCGTTTGGAGAAGGTCACTATCGCGTCGGCGCGCCGTTCGCCGTGGGGTCATGGTATGGCAGCACAACGGACGAGCTGCAGACGCTCCCCGGCTACCGGAAACCCAAAGATCAAGACATTGCCGAGGCCAAAGCGGCGCTGAAAGCCGCCGGCTATGATCCGCCGTCGAAGCTCGGCAAGCGCGTCTTGACGACCCCAACGGCGATCTGGTTCCCTGACTTGGCGCAACTGTGGGCGGCGCAGATGCGGCGCAATCTGGGTGTGGAGATCGAGGTCAAGATCGTCGATACGCCGAGTGGCGTGACCGCCTATGTCGCGGGGGATTTTGACCTGGGGCTGTGGGGCTACGGGTTTAATATCGCCGATCCGGACGATTATGTGAATGCGGTCTATGGGCCGGGGGCGCGCAATTACACGCGCTGGAAGAACCCGGAGTTCCTGCAGTTGTTCGATCAGCAGTCGCGCGAGTTAGACCGCACCCAGCGCCGCGCCATCCTACGGCAGATGGAGAACTTGCTGCTCACCGTCGAGGACCCCTACATCCCCACCCAGTGGGCCGGGGGCTTTTATCTCGTCAGCAACAAAGTGAAGACGGCAGCCGGGCCGTTCGTGGCGGCCCCGACGATCCAAATCGTCCTCAAACACGAGCACTGGTGGTTGGAAGCCTAGCGGGGATTAAGACGCCGCCACGCCACGTTTGTCGTCCGGGCTGGGCTCAATCGTGGCGCTGGCGTCTCGCGTCCGCTCGGCGCGATTCCGAAACAGACCGGGAAGAATATTGAAGAGCGCGATAAATCCGGACAGGATAAAAATATCCTGATACGCCGTGATGGTCGCTTCCGCCACCATTATGCGGTGGACATACGCTGCCGCCTTCACCTGCGCCTGGCTCGTGACCTCCCCCAAGCCGAGAAAAGTCTGCTGCAAGCCGGTTAGGGTCCATTGCGCCGGCAGATCCAAGGCCGCCTGCTGCTGCGCCAACCCGATGGCGTGTGTCGCCCGCTGCTGTTCCAAAAGCATGGCCGACAACGCCACCCCGAGTGTTCCGGAAATACTGCGCGCCACGGAAAACAGGCCCGTTGCCATCCCCACCTTTTCCTCGGGCAGCGTGCGCAGCGTCATGAGCATATTGGGCGCATTCACACAGCCATAACTAAAACTCCGCAAGCACAGCATGGCCACGATGATCGTTGACGTAGCGACGGCAGACAGCCCGCCAAGCCAGAAATACACGATGGCAAAACAGGCCAGACCGAACAGGAGCGGCAGACGCGGGTCGGTGCGATCGGCGAGTGGTCCCGCCAACAGGGAACCGACCCCGAAGATCCAGCCCTCATGGAACGTCAACACACCCACCTGGGCCGGCGTGTAGCGATATACCCGCTGCAGGAATATCGTAATGAGAAAAGTCGAACTCATGAACAAGACCGATACCAAAAACTGCACTAGGGAGCCCAACGCGAAATTAAAGTTGCGATAGAGGCGCAGATCCACCACGGGCGTTTTGCCCCGTAATTCGATGACGATAAACGCGATGAACGCGGCCGCGGCCATCGTGAACAGCGACCGAATATACGGCGAGTCCCAGCCCTCGAAGCGCCCCTGGGTGAGGGCCAACATGAGCGGGATCAAAAACCCACCCATGGCGCACAGGCCCCAGAGATCGACCGTGACCTGCCGCGGTTGCCAGGGCTCGGCCGGGATGAGAAAAAATCCCAGCACCACACTGGACACACTGAATAGGAGGGTTAAGTAAAAGACCATGCGCCAATCAAAGCTCTCGACCAGGAAACCGCCGCTCAAGCGGCCGAGGGACACGCCTAGGGCGGCTGATATGTTGAACAGCCCGATCGCCGTGCCGCGCTGTTCGGCGGGAAACGAGCGGTACAAGATGGCCATGCAGACGGGTTGGAGCGGCCCGAAACCGAGCCCTTGCACGACGCGGAAAACGATGAGGGATTCCAGATTCCAGGCGAGGCTACACAACAGGGTTCCAGCCGTGACGATGACAAGACTGCATAGAAAGAGCTGCCGCGAGCCCAGCACACTTAACAGCCAGCCCGTGATGGGCATCAACAGGGTCTGCACCAGCATGGCCACGGTCACGACCCACTGAATCTGATCCAGATCGGCCCGCAGGCTCGTCATCATGTTGGGAATGGCGATCCCTACGCTGACCGAGTCGACGGCGAAAATGAGGCCGGCCAGGACCACGGTTACGGTAATCCACCATTTGTAGGCATCGCCGGGAGGTTGGTCTGTGTTCATGCCGCGCCTGTCGGGATGTCGGTAGTTCCTGATGCTAACGTCGTGGTTGTGAAGCTTGGCTGACGCCTTTGGAAGCAGCGAGCCGCGTGGCCATGGTAGCACACGACCGGGAGGGAGGATAGTCGCATGGGGAATTCGAGCCGGACACCAGTGATCTTGACTTCCTGGTGGAGTTCGAGGACCTGGCCCCGGCAGACCATGCCGATGCCTTCTTTGGTCTCATGGAGGCGCTGCATCGGACGTTCGGTCGGCCAGTTGATTGGGTCGAGTGGCGGGCGATCCGGAATCCGTATTTTCTGCAGGCGATCGAGCCCACGCGACGGGTATGGTATGCTGCCGCTGGAAATCCGAAAATACGTGTATGATATCCAGCAGGCTTGTGAGCTGCTTAGCGAGTTTACAGCTGACAAGACTCTCGAAGATGACACTGCCAACGCTATGCTTCGGTCCGCTGTGGAGCGCCAGTTCGAAATCATCGGTGAAGCGCTCAATCAGATGCTCAGACGGGACCCCGCTCTGACTTCTCGAATCCGTGACCACCGACGGATCATCGCGTTTCGCAATCGGCTGATTCACGGGTACGCGGACATCGATCATGAGGTGGTATGGGGCATCCTGACCACTAACCTGCCCAGGCTACGTCAAGAGATAGAAACGCTTCTGCCAGGCAATGAAGCTATATTTTGGGCGATGATGTCTTAGATCCTTCCCATGTTACCCCGTTTGAAATTACTGCAGATTTGCCCATTGGGATCCAGCCAGGTAGCTACCAAACGACGCTCAGCCTGGGTGTAGAACCGCTAAACCCGACCCAACAATTGGATACGATCGATGTGACGATTGGCGCGCAGGGGCCACAGGGTATTGCGGGTCCTCCAGGACCCAAAGGGGATCCCGGTTCCCAAGGTGTCGCAGGCCCTCCAGGCCCCCAAGGCGCACCTGGGCCTCAAGGCCGTCCGGGCCAGCAGGGGGCGATCGGGCCACAGGGGCCCGAAGGTATCGCTGGCCCTCCAGGAGGACAAGGTGAGCCTGGACCCGAAGGTATTCCTGGCCTTCCCGGCTCCCAAGGCGAACGCGGGCCTCAGGGACGTCCGGGCCAGCAGGGGGCGACCGGGCCGCAGGGGCCCGCTGGCCCTGCAGGGTCCCAAGGCGAGCAAAGCAAACCTGAAGAACGGGTCGTAAGGGTCTTTCCTCGCCCTAAGGAGGACCCTCGCCTCCGGTCTGGCTCCACTAGGATATCCCCGTCTCAACCAGAGGGTGGCGAGGCTCACGGCCAAAAGCCTTCGACTCGTGATTACCTACTGGGGTTCCTGGGGGCGCTATTTGGGATCGCTGTGTTCTTGACCGAACCGGCCTTGAACTTCATGACAAATGTATCGGAGCGTATTGGGAGATTTTTTTCTCGGCGCAGATAAGGATAATCCAGTATCTCGTCTACGGACGGGTCATGTGACTTGCCGGAAGTATGCCGACTTCTAGGGATGAATGGGAAAATGGCTGTGATCAAACGGACATCAACACGGCAAGATAGCTTCGTTACTCTCCTTGCTCACAGTCGATCGTATCTTGTTGCCGACGTTGAATGCTAGAGACTTGCCAGAGGTTGGTTGGTTTGTCATACCATAACTTAGAGCGAAATGACATAAAATTAGCATCCGGCTTGTTGGACGATGCACCAGAAAGACACAAGACGTCTATGTTCCCTGCAAACCCCTATACAGTCGGTGGCCCGATTCGCGACCCTCGCGGCTATGGGTTTTATGGCCGACATGATATTTTTAATTTTATCAGAGATGCCCTCAACACACGGCAACGCGCCGCCATTCTTCTATATGGGCAAAGACGCATCGGTAAAACATCGATATTAAGCCGACTTCCCTTTCATCTACCAGACGACTATGTTTGTGTTGATGTTGACTTATCGAGTCGCGCATCCATGGAGCTCAAAAGCGTGCTGTATGGCCTAGCGCGCGCCATCGCAGATCGGCTTTCGATGTTGGGAGCTGAGCGTGAGACCATAACGGAGGAATCCTTTGCCTCAGACTTTTTGCCGCGTGCCATCGAGGCGCTCGATGGCCGTCCTGAACGGCTCATTTTGCTCTTCGATGAAGTGGATGCCCTTGATGGGCCTCTGGCTGACGCAAACTTCCCTGCCCGTGAGTTTGTCCGCTGCTTAAGCGACCTCATCTTACAGGAGCCTCGTCTGGGTTACATACTCGTCGTGGGACGCAACCCGGACGACCTCTCGTTGGATTTCAAGGCAACTCTTGGCAAAGAACTTGTGCACCAACACGTTGGACGTCTATCACAAACACAAACACTAGAATTGATACGCGAACCCTCGCAAGGCTATCTCGACTTTACCGATGATGCCTGCCAACGTCTTTATACCCTGACGGCTGGGCACCCGTATTGCACGCAGCTTCTGTGTAATGTCATTTGGAACCAAAGGACAATGTCCCAACCGTCTCCACCGGCCCAGGTGACCGATACACACGTTGAAGCGGCCCTACAGCCAGCGCTCGATATGGGAGGGACGGGTTTGGATTGGATCTTCGATGGCCTTCCGAAACCAGCCCACCGACTCTTTCTGGCCGCATTAGCCGAGGTGAGTGAGCCCAAGACCGATACAGGCGCTTCGCTTGAGATGATCCATCAGGCGCTTTGGGAGAGCCATGTTCTTGTTGATGACATTGAGTTAAGCCGTGCTCCAGTGGAATTGCGTCAGTGGGATATGCTGACGCCACATAACAGCATGATGCACGTCGCCGTTCCCATGATCGGCGTCTGGATTCAACAGAAGCGGTCATTGAGTCAGATCAAAAGAGAAATCCGATATGTGAATCCACGGGCTCAAGACCACTACGAAAAGGCTCGCAAGGCCCATCTCGACAATGCTTTGGGTCTCGCCATCAACGAATACCGACATGCGCTCAACTTATATCCACTATTTTTAGATGCACATCATGATCTTGCCACAGCGCTGCGTGAGCGGCGAGAACCAGGGGACTTGGATGATGCGATTAAAGCGCATGAACATGTGCTAGACCTCGATCCCGAAACGCCACCTAACGCATTTCTCGAAGTTCTTTTAAGCAGTCTTGAGTCGCCTATCGACGATGTTGACACCATTGTCTACCGCTATAAAAAAATTAAAAACTTGGATAAGCAAGGCCAGTTCACATCTCAAGCTGAGGGGATCATACGCAACGATCTCATCCCAAGATTCAGGCGCCAGCCCTATGCAGGAACTGAGAAAATTTACGATGCTTTGGGCGATTCTGAGATGGCAGACATCATTCGGCGGAGCAAAAAAACGAGAATGGTTATGTCATACGTCATGATGAGTCATATTTTTATATTTTCCCTATTAGGGTTGTTCCCCAATAGTTAATGAGGTAGGCTATCCTCCCCCAAACGATGGAGGGAGCCCAGCCAGGTCAT
>CBCXVS010000038.1:0-35021 GCA_965178525.1 uncultured bacterium
GAGTCAACCGCACAACGAGCCGGACCTTGATAACGGGCCTGGTATTGAAAAGCCCGCCCGAAGGGCGCTATGTCCACTTGCTTGGTATCAACTACTATAGCCGCACGGTGATACGGAGTGCCGGCATGGGACTGGGCGCCCTTTTTGGCCGCGTCTGTCATCTGCCGCATCATCCTGAGCAAGGCCCGGTTGGGCACACGGCGTGGGAAGTGTATCCTGCCGGGCTGCGGAGGGTATTGGAAAAGTTTGTGGCGCTCGGTGTGCCGCTTTTGATCAGCGAAAATGGCCTGGCCACAGATGATGAAGAGTTGCGCTGTGCGTTTCTCCAGAATCACCTGGCGAATTTGGCTGTCGCTATGCAAGGTGGGGCGCCTGTCATCGGCTATCTGTATTGGTCCTTTGGCAGGCCTTTGACGGTACCTACGGAGGCGCTCCAGGCGATGTACATCACCGTTTCCGCACCATGGTTTTGCCGGTTGGCTTCTTGCTCCTGCAGATGTAACTGGAAACCGTTCGCGTCGATGTCATTGACACGGCTCGTCACCGCATTCGCGTTGTTGAAGCTGCCGATGGTGGTGAACACGACCGGTGTATCCGTAAAGGTTGTCTGGAACGTGACCGGCGCGAAATCTGCCGTACCGTTGCTCTGCACACTGCCGGCTTCAATATGGGTGCCATCTGGCAGCATGTAGTGGCTACGCTCCATGACCAGGTAATAGACGACTTCGTACTTGTGCTGGCCATCGAGGTAATCCCATTCTTGCAGGCGTATCTCGAACCCTGTTGGCTCAACATTCCGTAGGCGGATCAAGGTTTCATGTGTCCCATTTGCACTGAGGGGTTTGGCAATGACGATGGGATCCGTAAAGGGCTGAGCAAATGACACCTGCTTCCAGTCCTGATTCAGCCGCATGCGACCGGTCACAAGGCGTGGTGAATGCGGGGTATTCGTCGTCCCATTGGAATCGGTGTCGTGCTGTATATCTGCCAGGTCAGGTGTCCGGGGATCTGGAAACTCACCTGGCAGCGGCGGCGGTGGCGGCGGCGGCGGCGGCGGGGTCACAGGCAGATCAGGCATATCAACCGGGATTTCATTGGAAAACTTGCTTTCCCCGCCGCTCGTCGAGACGGCTGTGACCGTAAAGAAATACCGCGTTCCCGCTTTGAGCTGTGGCAGACTATCGAGTGGATACGAGGTCTTGGTGTTGCCCGTCGGGACCACAAAATCATAGGAAAAATCCTCTGGTCCTTTTGCTGAAGACGGTCTGGCTTTTTGCCCGCCGTGGATCTTGTATCCGGATAGAGGGGGATTCTTTTCTGGTCTGTCCCAATGCAGGGTGTCAGCGTGGGCGTGAGCAAGTAAGAAAAGACATGTAAGAAACAGTGTGAAAGATAAAACAAGTCTTGAATGTGGTGCGTCCATACTTTTACTCCGTATTGCATGAAAACTAGGAAGTCCGGTCACAATCGCGAGGTGTGATCGAAAACAAGGGTGTCTATCGCCAAAAATAAGCTCGGGTATATCAGGCGTAACATCCTTGCGTGCTACCTTATCGGATAGATGATTACTAAGGTTGAGACATTGTCATATTTTCTTGATCTATCGAAAATCGTGCGTAATCTTTGGTGGATATGGATTGACCATCACGTATATTATGGCTGAGTATCCGAGGGTTCCATACGGGTTAGGTTCTCGGGCTGGTTGCGGTGTTGATCTATCGTGATGCCGCACGGTGATGGCTTGAGAGGCAAGTTGTAGGTTTCGGTGTTCTGCATCACGACTATAGGAGAGACACGTGAGTTTTACACAAGGAGGTATCCTCATCGCGCCGTACGGTGATCATCTGATTGATCTTTGTATCCCGGCAGAGGCGCTTGACGACATGAAGGCCTATGCGAGCCGATTGCCGTCTGTGCAGCTGTCGGAGCGTGCGGTGTGTGATTTGGAACTGTTGGCGACCGGGGGATTTTCCCCGTTGGACCGCTTCATGGGACAGCAGGACTACCAGCGGGTGCTGGACGAGTCGCGCCTGGCCAATGATTATCTCTTTCCTCTACCGGTGGTGTTGCCTATCGATCCGGAGCCGGCGCTTCGTTTGGATAGCGATATCGCGCTGCGCAATACCAAAAACGAATTACTGGCGGTCATGACCGTTGAAGAGATCTATACCTGGGAGGCGGCCGAAGTCGCGCAGAAGGTCTTTGGAAGCGAGGATCTGCGCCATCCCCTCGTGGCCGAAATGCATCGTTGGGGACGTTGCAACATTGCCGGGCGCCTACAGGTCCTGCAGCTCCCTCAGCACTATGATTTCCAGGAATTGCGTCTGACGCCCGCCCAGACCCGGGCGCGGTTGGAGGGTTTTGGGCACACGAATGTGGTCGCGTTTCAGACTCGTAATCCGTTGCATCGTGTGCATGAGGAGTTGACGAAGCGTGCTGCAGATGAGGTCAACGGGGTGCTCTTACTGCACCCGGTCGTGGGCATGACCAAGCTAGGTGACGTTGACCATTATACGCGTGTGCGAACCTATAAGGCGCTTGCCACGTCGTATTATGATCCAGACCGCATTTTGCTGGCATTACTGCCTTTAGCCATGCGGCTGGCCGGTCCGCGCGAAGCCCTATGGCATGCGATTATCCGGCGCAATTATGGCGCCAATCATCTCATCATTGGCAGAGATCATGCCAGCCCGGGTGTGGATTCGGCTGGCAATCCATTTTACGGGCCTTATGATGCCCAAGACGCTGTCGAGCAGTATCGCGCCGAGCTTGGTGTCGGTGTGGTGCCCTTCCGTGAATTCGTCTATCTCCCGGATGACAACCGCTACGAAGAGGTGTCACGACTTCCGGCGCAGGCCCGTACGGCCTCGATTTCCGGGACGCAAGTGCGCGAGAAATACCTCGGCACCGGTACGCCGTTACCGGCGTGGTTCACCCGTCCCGAGGTTGCCGAAATTCTGGCAGAGACATATCCGCCGCGGTATCGACAAGGGGTGTGTCTCTGGTTTACCGGGCTGAGTGGCGCTGGCAAATCCTCCACAGCGGAGGTCCTTACCGTCTTGTTACTCGAACACGGACGCCAGTGCACCGTTCTCGATGGTGATGTCGTGCGTACACATCTCTCGAAGGGCTTGGGATTTAGTCGGGAAGATCGTGATACCAACATTCGCCGCATCGGATTTGTGGCGGCGGAAATCGTTCGGCATGGTGGCATCGCCATATGCGCTGCGATCAGCCCGTACCGTGCCACGCGGCAAGATGTCCGTACCATGGTGGGGGCGGAGAATTTCATTGAAATCTTTGTCGATACGCCGTTGGCAGTCTGTGAGGAGCGCGATGCCAAGGGGATGTACGCGAAAGCGCGGCGCGGCGAAATTACCGGGTTTACAGGCATTGATGATCCTTACGAATCGCCCCAGAATCCTGAAGTGACGCTGGATACCGTACGCTACACGGCGGAAGAGAATGCGCGTCGGTTGGTGGACTACCTGATACAGCAAGGCTTCGTCCGTCCGCAGAGCGCGACACAGACGGATGGCATGCCCTTGCGCCCCATGCCGGTGTGAGGACGGTGCCGTCTCGTTTTTCTGACGTGGCGGCGTAGAGACTCGCTCGACTGTCATCTCGTATGTCGAGCGTCCCACGCCTCCTGCGGAGCTGGAACCCATGCGGGAGAGTGCGTTTGCCCATATTGATATTGATGCGGTAGTGACACGCCTGCGGCAAGATGGGCTGTGCCTTGGCCTGCGGTTGCCGTCCGCTGGGTTGGCCTAAGTCAGTTACCCGTTTGAGCACCGCAAGGTTCACCACATCAAGGCGAGCCAAGGAAACGTCATTTGCCGTACGCCGGACTCGGCATACGCGGGCACTCGGCATGTGAGGTCTGTCGCTGTGATGTACGAGGAGTTCAGCTATGATGGAACTGCCTGGTTCCAAGATCGAGCTTTCGATAATTATTCCCATCGTCAATGAGCGGGATAATTTGTGTGAACTGCAACAGCAGTTGACCCATGTCTTGACGCGGGTCGGCTATACCTACGAGATCCTCTACATTGATGATGGCAGTTCGGATGGCTCCCAAAAGCTCTGCCAGGAGTTTCTTGCGACCGATAGCCATGTGGTTCTCGTCGAATTGCGCCGGCGATTCGGGAAGGCTGCGGCCTTACAAGTCGGTTTTCAGATGGCCCAAGGGGATATTATCATTACGATGGATGGGGATTTGCAGGATGATGCGTGCGAGATCCCGGCCTTTTTGGAAGCGCTGGAAGATGACCTCGATCTCGTGTCCGGATGGAAAAGGGACCGCCAGGATCCGTTGAGCAAAACGTTGCCGTCGCGGTTTTTCAATTTTGTTACCGCGCAATTGACGGGTATCCCATTACGCGATTTCAATTGCGGATTTAAAGCGTACCGTCGAAACGTTGTCGAATCCCTCGATTTATATGGGGAGTTGTACCGCTATATTCCGGTGTTGGCCCACAACAAAGGCTTTCGAGTGGGTGAGATTCCGGTGGAGCATCGGCCACGCCTGCACGGCAAGTCGAAATACAGTTTTGAACGTTTCTTACGCGGCGCTTTTGATTTGCTCACCGTGCTGTTTCTGCGGAGCTTTCAACGGCGTCCATTGCATCTTTTCGGTCTCATTGTCCTGTTGATCTTTCTGACCGGTTTCACCATCAATGGCTATTTGGTGCTGAAGTGGGTTTTAGGCCTCAGTTATCTCGGCAATCGACCCTTGTTGATGCTGGGAACGCTCCTGATTACGGTTGGCATACAGGTGCTCATCTTTGGCCTGTTGGCCGAAATGATCACAGCTGCAACCTACCAACGCTCCGAGGTCGTTGAATTGATCCGGCAGGTGCATCGTCACCGGCAGGATTGAGCGCCATGGGGGAGGTAGATCCATTCTGTGCGCCCCGCTTACCCGGCATACCCAGGCATGATACGGACTGTGAAGCTCTTACCTGTCTATGAGTCTGTTGGATTTCGTATGCACATCTGATACCGCAATGCTACATCTTACCTGTCTATGAGTCTGTTGGATTTCGTATGCACATCTGATACCGCAATGCTACAATTTTCAATGAATATCGCCCTGCGAGCAGCGGCTGCCAGGTCACCTATTCTGGCACTCTACCCTGGCCGGCCAAGTGCAACCGCGATATTCTATGCTGTCATAGTGTTGTGTTGCGAGCTGGTCTGGGACGTCTGCAGCGAAGGCATGCGTCATTTTCGGCCAGGGTCTCGTGCTTGCGGACCGTCTTTGAACATGTGGGATCATGACTATGGTACCAAAACTGTACATTGGATTGGCTTTTGTCATGCTTATCACAGGATGCGCCTCCTACCCGCCTTTACCACCCGTGGCGCCAGAAACCCCGTTGCCGGAACCGGCCGTTGCGACGCTGCCGCCTACAGAGGAGGTGTATAAGCTGGGACCGGAAGATGAGCTCCAAATTACCGTCTACGAACATGAGGATCTGACCAAACAGGTCAAGATCGCTCCGGATGGGGCCTTTGTCTATCCGCTCATTGGGAAAGTCGACGCCGCAGATAAGACGGTGGAAGAGCTCGTTCAGCACATGCAGACGCGGCTGGAAGCGGATTTCTTGGTTGACCCCCAGCTCTCGATCGAGGTCTCCCAATATCGGAATCGGCATGTCTATGTGCTCGGGGCTGTGCAAAAGCCAGGTGTCTATCCCTTGAAGTATAATGCGACGCTGCAAGAGATCATCTCGGAAGCGGGAGGGCGGACCGATGAGGCGGGATGGGAAGCGGTGTTGGTCCGCGCGGGGGGCACCGATGCGGCGGGAGCCAACCCTAGCCAAGACCCCAAACGTTCCGGGGTGCGTATCGACTTGGAGAAGTTGCTTTCGGGGGAGATGGCCCAACCGATTCAAGTTCATAATGGCGACACCATCCGTATTCTTCCTGGGAAATTTGTCTATGTGAGCGGGGAAGTGAACAAGCCTGGGCGCTATCGCCTGCGGCACGACACAACGGTTTATCGAGCCGTTATCCTGGCCGGCGGGTTCACCAAGTTTGCC
The DNA here is from genome assembly GCA_965178525.1 of uncultured bacterium. Taxonomy (GTDB): domain Bacteria; phylum Tectomicrobia; class Entotheonellia; order Entotheonellales; family Entotheonellaceae; genus CBCXVS01. The sequence goes on from CBCXVS010000038.1 coordinate 6,048, forward strand.
GCTAAAAAGCAAGTGCGTGTCAAGCGTAAGATTGAGGGGCAGGAACAGGAATTTCGGGCCCAACTGCACGACCCCTTGCAACCTAACGATGTGATCATTGTGCCGGAAAGCGTTTTGTAAGCCGAATCCCTTGCATGCCAGGCGGACACGGTGCGCGAGAGGCCGTTGTCACTTGGCGTTTCTACTCGCCGTTGCCGCCACGTGATGATGACGGATCTGCCGTCATCGCTCCGCTTCGATGTCTCTTCACACTTCTGATGCGATGACGCTTGCAGAGATCAGGTGCTGTGATGGGTATGCACGCGTGCCGCACACCAGCACGTATTCTATGATCTGCATATTCCCTCGAGCCTATAGATGATAGAGGTGACGATGCCGACTTTTGGGCGTGCTCTGCACCGAATCGGGCTTAGGCATGAAACCGGGTGGTTCGTGTTGTTCATGCTGGTTGGCACGGCGTTGCGTTTCTACCGCTTGGATGCCCAAAGCCTGTGGGCCGATGAAGGGATACAATATTTTATTGCCAATGCCGAGAGCCTCTGGGGCGTTTTCGAGCGCGTCGAGGCTCGTACCATTCATCCGCCGTTGTCATTTCTGATCCATTATCTATTTCTTCAGATCGACAATTCCGATTTCTATCTCCGCCTGCCGAGTACATTGTTCGGCATTGGAAGCTTGCCTCTGGCCTATTGCCTGGCGAGGACATTGACGTCGAGAACCGCGGCACTCTGTACGTTGTTCGTGCTGGCGATTTCTCCGTTTCACGTATGGTATAGCCAGGAAGCGCGGATGTATGCGCCGTTGCTGTTTGTCTCGTTGCTGAGCACGCTTTTCCTGTTCCGGGCGCTGGAGCGGGGCGCCGTGGCCTGGTGGGGTGACTATATCTGTGTCACCGCGTGTGGTGTCTACATGCACATTTTTATGGGATTAACGATCGCCACCCACTGCGGCTGGGTGTTGCTCTGTCATCGACGTCACTTGGTGTGGTGTCTGAGCAGCGGGATGCTGGCCGCCCTCATCGCCTTTCCCGTCACCCTGCAGTGGTTCGGCCTCGTTCTGCGCCGCATCGCTCCAGCCAGTATGCGCAGCGGGTTTGTCACCGGCGGGGATCGGGTCAGCTCGGTCGGGTGGGAGGGAATGCCCTACACATTCTATGTCTATGGGGCTGGTTTTTCCCTTGGGCCGACGATGACGGATCTGCATATAAACAGAAGTGTTAGACTATCTGTTGCAGTTTTTTCCCAGTATTTTTGCCGTAGGGCTCACCTGCGGCACATTGCTCGTTCTCGGCCTCCTGGTGATGCCCAAACACGGCAAGCTGTCGTCGCTGTGGTTGTGTCTGTTGGGGTTAGGCGTGCCCATTGGCGGCATGGTTCTGTTTACGATGATCTCGCGTTTTTTCACCTTCAATGTCCGCTATACGATCGCCGCCTATCCGTATTTCTGCCTCCTTCTGGGGACTGCCATCGCGTTTCTGATACGGAAACATGTGGGGCTGGGCGCCCTTGCTGTGCTTGCCCTTGTGGGTATTTCTGCCATGTCTTTTACCAATTATTTTGGCCACCCACGCTATGCGAAAGAGGATATTCGAGCTGTGGTGACCTTTTGGCGCTCGGCGGCAACCCATGAATATTTACTGAGCGCCTCCCCTGCTGGCGGGGTGAAGGAGGTGGTCAATCGCTACCTTCATCAGGCGGAACAGACTCGTCATATTCCATTCATAGGCAAAAGGGACATTGTCGGCAAAATTCATAACTTTTTCCAAACACATGAGACGCGTGATGCCTATATTCTTTTTGCGCGTGATTGGCAGAAGAGCCGAGAAGATGCCGTGCGCGCATCCTTTACGATTCAAGAGGAGCAGTCGTATACCGGCGTGAAAATCATGAAAATTTCGAGAAAGTAATAGCCCATGCTCAATGAACTAGCCAAAGTTGTCATACACGATTATACTACAGGCTGCGAGGCGAGATGTGAACAGGGCATAGCCCAAAAATCCATGCGGTTCGGGCGGGGGGTAGAGTCCGACCACTTTATCTTCTTCATAACGACAACCGATGCCGGTTCCGGTGCGCCAACCCTGTAAGCCGGCAGGAGCGGTATACAACAGCCAGGAGGACAGATCATGTCGATGTCAATACTCGGTATTTCGGCCTACTATCATGATAGTGCCGCCTGCTTGCTCCGTGATGGAGAAATTGTGGCGGCAGCGCAAGAAGAGCGTTTTCAGCCGGAAGAAACATGATGCCGGTTTTCCTGTCCACGCCGTGCGGTATTGTCTCGAGACGGGGCAGGTGGCGCTGACCGATCTCGATGCCATTGCGTTCTATGATAAACCCTTGGTGAAGTTTGAGCGCTTGCTGGAAACCTACCTCGGCTTTGCGCCGATGGGCCTGCGCTCCTTTGTCGCGGCGATGCCGGTCTGGCTCAAGGAAAAAATGTTTCTGAAAAAACTATTGCGGCAGGAGTTGGCCGCCGTGGCAGGGGAGATCAAAAAAGCGGATGTGCCCCAACTGTTGTTTGGCGAGCACCACGAATCGCATGCCGCCTCCGCCTTTTACCCCTCGCCCTTCGAGTCCGCCGCGGTCCTCTGTATGGATGGGGTGGGCGAATGGGCGACGACGTCGGCGTGGCTCGGCGAGGGCAAGAACCTCACACCGCTATGGGAGATTCCTTTTCCGCATTCGCTAGGTCTGCTCTATTCCGCCTTTACCTATTATACGGGCTTCAAGGTCAACTCCGGTGAGTACAAGGTCATGGGGCTGGCGCCTTATGGCGAACCCAAGTATGTGCAGACCATCTACGATCATCTTCTCGATCTGAAACCGGATGGCACCTTCCGGATGAATATGGCGTATTTCAACTACTGTACCGGCTTGACGATGACCAATGACAAGTTTGCCGAGCTGTTTGGCGGACCGGCTCGGAGGCCGGAGACGCTGTTGACGCAGAAGGATATGGATATGGCCCGCTCCATTCAAGAGGTGACCGAGGAAGTTATGATGCGCTTGTCGCGCACGATGCATCGAGAAACGGGCATGACCCGAATGGCATTAAGTTAAGAATAAAGCTTTTATTACCAATGGATTAGGGCTCATGGCAGTTTGTCCTTGGAGACCGCTATCCGGTGCTCATCCTCCGACATAGACGGATCGCGGGCTCCATTGCTGTTTTGCCTCTGGCAGACTCGCTTTGGCCCGGATGAACGAGGCAGCGAGAATACCAAATAAGCTGTTGTTTATAAATGCGTTAGGCTTAACTTAACGCCATTCGGGCATGACCCATCTCTGTCTCGCTGGAGGCGTGGCGTTGAACTGCGTGGGCAATGGCCGTGTCTTGCGCGAAGGCCCGTTTGATCGCATGTGGATCCAGCCCGCTGCGGGCGATGCCGGCGGCGCCTTGGGAGCGGCGTTTCTTTGAAAAGCCCCGCACCGTGCATCCCGAGGACGCCATGCAGGGGAGTTTCTTGGGACCGGCGTTTTCGGACGACGACGTCGAACGGTTCCTTGAGAGTATTGATGCGCCTTATGAGCGCCTCCGTGATGACGATCTCTTCGAGCAAGTGGCAGAGGCCCTGGCCTCGGAGCAGGTGGTGGGGTGGTTCCAAGACCGCATGGAGTTCGGGCCGCGTGCGCTTGGCGGGCGCAGTATCATTGGCGACGCCCGCAGTCCCAAAATGCAATCGGTGATGAATCTCAAGATCAAATTCCGCGAGTCCTTCCGGCCGTTTGCGCCGTCGGTCTTGCGCGAACGGGCGTCGGATTACTTCGCGATGGACGCCGATAGCCCCTATATGCTCCTGGTCGCGCCGGTGCAAGAGGCGCGTTGGACCACGATGAGTGAGGAACAAAAGGAGTTGTGGGGGATTGACCTCTTGAATGTGCCGCGTTCGGATATTCCGGCCGTGACCCATGTCGACTACTCGGCACGCGTACAGACCGTACACGAGGTGACGAACCCACGGTATTACCGTTTGCTGAAAACGTTTGAGGCGAAAACAGGCTATGGCGTCATTGTGAATACGTCTTTCAACGTTCGAGGTGAGCCGATCGTCTGCACGCCGGAGGATGCCTATCGGTGTTTTATGCGGACGGAAATCGATCTGTTAGTCTTGGGGAATTGCGTGCTCGACAAGACCCAACAAAAGCCGTGGGTGGAAGATACGAATTGGCAAGAAGAGTTCGTCTTGGATTGAGAGGTACCATGATGCACCATGAGGTGACACCCCAGCAGCTCCGCTCCTTCGGCTTGCTCGTGGGGGGGATTTTTGCCGTGATTGGCGTGTGGCCGTTGCTCTGGCGTGGCCACGACCTGCGTCTTTGGGCCATGATCCTGGCTGGGCTCTTAATCGTTCCGGCGCTGGTGGCGCCACGCAGTCTGCGGTGGTTTCACCGTGGCTGGATGGCGCTCGGCGACGTCCTCGGATGGATCAACACCCGGATCATCTTGGGTGTGATCTTTTATGGGATTTTTACACCGATGGGGATTGTGATGCGGTGGCGTCATGACCCGATGCGGCGGGGATGGGAGCCGGATGCCACAACGTATCGAGTGGAACGTCAGCCGCGCCCGCATTCGCATATGCAACAGCAATTTTAAGTAGGAAGAGCAGACTATGGGTGAATTCGTTTTGGAACTCTGGGCGTTTATGAAAGAGCGGAAGAAATTCTGGCTGCTGCCGATTATCACGATTTTGCTCTGCGTTGGTGTCCTCATCGTGTTAACGCAAGGCACGGCAGTCGCCCCCTTCATTTATACGCTGTTTTAGGGGAGCGTAACACGATTGCAGCGCTGCGAGACGGCGCTGCATCTCGCCCTGTGCCCCACCCTCCCGGGAATCGGGTGGTACGGGGCGCCTGCTTGGCCCTCGCTCGGTTATCTTTCCCACATCGCCTCTGATATCCTCTGCGCCTTCTTCCTTCCCATGTCCCCTTATCCATCGACCCAGCCGTGTTCCAAATAAACCGTGGTGCCGACCTGCGTCGCCTCCAGATGTTGGCGGTATGTACCGACAGGCGTAGGCGCTTCCGTGCTGTAGGCATGCGTTGTGGTCTCGGTGTCCGGTTCGCCGCGCGTCTGGGCCAGCGCCTCGACCAGTACACGGCCATCTGCCGTGGCGGGTATATCGTATCCCATGAGGTGCAAGAGAGTCGGCATCACATCGACGGTGCCACTGGGCAACGAGTTAATATGGCTTTCCCGGAAGGCCGGACCATGAGCGACGAAGACGTTGCGGAGTTCGTAGGGACTGAGACCGCCATGTGTGCTGCCACCGATGGGGAGACCGGAGTCGTCGTAACATCCGCCAACAATGCCGTGCGCATCGCGTTCATCGTCCGTGCGCATGATATAGACGATGTCGCCTGTGCGGGGATGCTCGTTACCCACGAGTGACCGGGCGAATGTGCCGGGCGCGATGCCCTCGACCTCATTTTTCCCTGGGGTGAAGACCGAGCCACACCACGGTTGTGCTTGTAGCCACCGGGCAATCCGGTATATGAGGTCCGGATCGTGATCCCGCACATGGATGGCGCCGGTGAGGCTGGGTACCACGGCGGCTTGCTCGCCATACGTCCCACGGCCTGCTCTGACGCCAACCGTGTTGAGGGCTTCGTCTACGGCTACTTTGCGACGCACGGTGACGTGACCATGATCGGAGAGCACCAACAGATTGATACGGCCGGCATGCGCTGGCTGCTGTATCCAGTCCATCAGGCGTCCTAGCTGGGCATCGACCGCTTGCATGGCCGCTCGCGCTTCGGGCGAGCCAATGCCGCAGTGGTGGTAGGTCTTATCGGGATCGGAAAACCACAAAATGGTGACGCGAGGTTGGTGCATCGGAAACAGATGCTCACAAAAGACGTCCGTAATATACTGCACCCGCGCCGCATCAGGCGTTCCCATAGCCGGAGCGGGCCCGAACTTCGCGACGACGGCTTCCGCTTCGCTCACGGGATAGCAGGCGGGAATCCCATGCGCAGAGAAGCCAAGACCGCCGAGTGATTTGACTTTATGGTGCATGAGCCGGTTGGAGCCCGTCGTGCCAGAACTGACCGCCATCATGGTGTCGCCGTGCTCTGCAAGAATTTCACCTAGGCTTGGGGTGGCCAACAAGCCGCCCTGGTAATACGAATCGGCGGCTTCGACGACATCGTACTTGCCCAGATCGACCCAGGAGTCTGAGGCCACGGCAGGCTCGAAGATCGAGTTGTTCACGATGCCGTGAGTGCCGGAATAGGCTCCGGTTACTAGGCTGGCAATATTGACCCGCGTGGCCGTGGGGAAGGCGGCGTGGTGTTGACGAAAATGCGCGCCTTGCGCGGCGAGGCGTAGCAAGTTCGGCGTAGTGTCCGGTGTGACCATATCAGCGCGTAAACCGTCCAGACCCAGAATCACAAAGTGGCTTTGCTCCATGATGTGTCCCTTTTGCGGCATGCAGAATGTCAGCGTGGTGATATATTACACCGGGTCGACACCCAGGCTTTGCATAAAGCGGTGTTTAATCAACGTGGCGCTTTTGGGCGGCCGGCCAGGGGCGCGCGTACTGTCGATGTAGGCGACGATAATCCATGGCCCCGGCTCCCGTAGGGCACGGGAGAAAGCCGCTTCGAAGGCGTCCTGGGTCTCGACGGTTGCGACCTTGTCAAAACCGGCGCCGCGGGCTAAGAGGCCGAGGTCGGCGCGAAAGGCGGTATGGGTCGGTTGACCTCCGGTGAGTTCGAACTGGCAGTTGTCCCAGATGACGTGGATGAGATTCCGGGGGGCTCGCGCCGCGGCGGTGGGTAGGGAATTGAGATTCATCAAGAGCGCCCCATCGCCGTCGAGCACGATCACGTTCTGCTGCGGCCGAGCCATGGCCAGCCCCAGACCCATGGAGGAAGCCATACCCATCGAATTCCACATGTAAAAATTTTGTGGCCGGTCTTGCGCCGTAAACAAGTCAAATTTGGCATTGCCCAGCGACGCGATAATCGGTTCGTCGCTTACCTGCTCCACTACATAGCGTGTCGCTTGCAGTCGATTGATCATCCTGGCTTCCTCTACTTCTCGTCTTTCCAGCCGGCGAGTTGCGTCGTAATCAGTAGGGCCACAGGCAACTCCAGCGCGTACGCCAACTTGAGCGCGCCATCGACGACGGTGGTCACCTCATCAGGGCGTGTGAGTTTATAATATGGAATATGCAGCGCCTCCAGGATGGGCTGCAGGGCCTGGCCCATCGGCACCTGGGACGGATTAAATTCTCCCAAATCGCCGCGTAAGCCGATGAAAAGCGGCAGGGGGATATGATACGGAATGGCCAACGAGGCGAGCGCGTTCACCGCGTTTCCCACCCCTGAGGTCGGCATCAACACCGCGCCGCGCGCCCCGCCCACGTATTGGCCCGTGACCACGCCAATCCCTTCTTCCTCGCGAGCGAGCGGCAGAATGTCAAAAAAGTCGTCCTGCCGTGCCAGGCGCAGGATCTGTTCTCCAATCGCATCGGGAACGTAGCTGAGGAAGGGTATGTTGTGCGCTTTGAGCATGTCGATGATGTTCTGTGGCCATGTCATACGGTTCACGCCTTTCTCTGCCGCTGCTCGATAGCCGTGGCGACATCCCGAGCGCGGAGCGCGCCACGCTTAGCGAACAGTTGGCACAAGCCGCTATATTGCGCCGGATCCAATAGTGCGTCGATTTGTTCCGGAGACAGCCGTGCTTTCACCACCGGATCTGCCGCCAACAGCTCGCGGAAGGGACGCCGCTCCGTGACCGTGGCCTGAGCCGCATCATAGACGGCATCATGGGCGCGTTGACGGCCAAGCGCTTGGCCGAGATCGAGCATGAGCGCCTCGGCCATGATCAAGCCGCCTGAGAGGTCGAGATTCTGCCGCATGCGCTCAGGAAACAGGAACAGACCGGTGCTCAACACGATAAGCCGTTGCAAGAGATCACCCGTGAGTCCACAGGCATCGATGACCGCGTGGTTGCTCATGATACTGGTGGTGCGGTCGGCTTCATGCTCGGTCTGCATCGCTTCGAGCGCCAGCGGTACGAGGGCGCGTACCTGGGCCGCGGCAGCCACGATGTCCTGCGAGAGTTTCGGATTCCGTTTCTGCGGCATGGTGCTGCTTCCTACCGTCCCCGGCGGCACCGGCTCTTCGACCTCGCCAAACTCTTGCTTCATCTGCGTATAGATTTCCCAGCCGATCTTGCTCCCGGTGGCGGCGAGCATGCCGAGCACACACACATATTCGGCCAGATGATCGCTGATGGTGCGTGACGGCAGGGACATCGACCCCAGTCCCAGCCGCTCGCCAATTTTATCCTGCGTGGCCAGACCGAGTTCTCCCAAAGAGGCCAGCGTCCCGGCCCCCCCGCCAAGCATCGCGACAAACACGCGCCCTTCACACGCCTGCAAGCGTTCCACATGCCGGCAGAGTTCATCGATCCACACCGCCACTTTGTAGCCAAACGTCGCCGGAACGGCATGCTGCCCGTGTGTCCGCCCCGGCAAGAGCATATCCTGACTGCGCTCGGCTAAGTCGGCCATGCCGCGCAGAATCGCCGCCAGTTGACGCAGAAAGATGTCATGGGCGCGCCGAAGTTGCAGGATCTGACCGGTTTGCGTGATGTTCTGTGTCGTCGCCCCCCAGTGTACATACCCCCCCGCATCTCCCTCACAAACGCGGTCTAACTCCCAGATCACCGGCACCAATTGATGGCCAGTACGGGCCAATCCGGCACGGATGGCGTCCAGATCAAGCCATTCCAGTTTCGCCTTCCGGGTGATCTCGGCGGCCGCGTGCTCCGGAATCACGCCAAGCTCGGCTTGGGCTTGCGCCAGCGCCGCTTCCACATCCAGCCAAGACTGATAGCGCGCGGCTTCCGTGAATAGGGTCCGCACCCCCGGATCTTCGACGCGATAGGCCGTCGGCTCCTCCTGCATGATTCCTTCCTATCTTTCCTCTAACATCCTGACATACCTGGACAAAATTGCCTTGATACATTTCTCCAGAGGAAAAATATAAATTGCATGGTGTTTCGGTACTTACGTGGTGTGCAACAATGCCAGCTTGCCTTGCGTTTGGCGATTCTCCAGTCGGTTATGGGCCTCAGGCGCTTGCTCCCACGGGTAGGTCTCGGTGATATAGGGATCGACGGCGCCACTGGCGATGAGCGGTACCAGGTTGGCCACGCCCCGGTTCCAAATATCCGGATGTTGATAGGCCGTAAAGACGCCGAAATAGCACCATTGCAAGCTTTTGGGCTGCAATTCGTCGACGCCCAAGGTCGGTGGCCCGGAAGCCCGGCCAAAGCTGACGAGCTTGCCGAGTGGCCGCAGCGCATTGATGTCATCGGCGCAAGTGGAGGCCCCAACGGCATCAAAGATGACATCGACGCCACGGCCGCCGGTCAGGCCACGCGCGACGTCGGCAAAGTTGTCCTTTTGGTAGTTGATGACATGATCCGCGCCGAAGCGTTTTGCCGTCTCGATTTTGGCATCCGATCCCACCGTGCCGATCACCGTCACCCCGCTGCGCTTGGCCAGCTGTGACAGCATGATGCCCACACCCCCGGCTGCGGCGTGCACCAGGGCGGTTTCCCCGGGTTGGATTTTCGCTGCCGTATGCAGAAGATGCCAGGCGGTAAAGCCCGTCATGGTAAATGTCCCACCGACTTCGTCGCTAATACGGTCCGGCAACGGCACGACTTGTGCGGCCGGGACGACGAGGAGATCCCCATAGCCGCCACCTGAGCAAATAGTGGCCACCCGTTGCCCCACGGCCACATGGCTGACGCCCGCGCCAAGTGACTCCACCACACCTGCCGCTTCAATCCCGGTCACCACCGGGTTCGGGACGTTGCCGCCTTCGTTGCGGCCGTATTTGCGCACCCCAATATCACGAAAATTGACGCCGCTGACCGCGACACGAATACGAAGCTGACCGGGGCCAGGGGTGGGATCGGTCACGTCAAGAAGCTGTAAAACTTCCGGACCGCCTGTTTGTGTAAAGGCAACGGCGCGCATGGTATGCTCCTTTGTCGGCTGATAGCAGTGAACGGTTGGCTTTTGCCCCAATGAGACCAGATGAGAAAGTTGTTTCACCTATAGATGCAATATAGAAAACGCAGTGTAAAGGGGAGAGAACATCGGGTCAAGCAAAAGGTGAGGGCGCGTGAAGGGGTAGAGAGGAGCGGGCATCGCCCGACGGTGAGAGGAATTCGCTTGACGGCGCCAGGGGACGAGGGCATGATTATGAGATCGCAACCGGATGTGGAGCGGCAGACATAGAGAGGGAGGAAAACCCCGTGCCAGTACCAGGGACGACCTTGAGCAGTTTGCGCCCGTTAATCCAGGGGACCAATGGCGTTGTGGTCTCTAGCCATCCTAGTGCCTCGATGATCGGGCTGGATATCCTGCAACGTGGCGGCAACGCCATCGATGCCGGTGTGGCCGTGGGTATTGCATTGAACGTGGTGCACGCGCACGAATGCAATTTTCTCGGGGTGGCGCCGACGGTGTTGTATCGTGCAGACCATCGGGAAGTGGTCACGATCGATGGTCTGGGATGGTGGCCGAAGGCCGCGTCCGTCGCGTACTTTCAGGAACATTACCAGGGCGAGATGCCGGCGGGGATGCTGCGGGCTCTGACGCCAGGGGCGGCGGACGCCTGGCTGACGGCGCTATCGCGCTATGGTACGATGAGCTTTGCCGAGGTGGCGGGTCCCTCCATCGCGTTAGCGGAACAGGGATTTCCCGCCTACCGCTATCTCGTGTCGGCCATTAAAACCGCCCCTGAAGTTTACACTCGCTATCCTGGTAACGCCGCCGTTTTCATGCCCGAGGGCCGCGCCCCCGAGATCGGTGAGTTGTTTTATCAAACCGACCTCGCAGCGACATTCTGGGAGATCGCCGGGGCCGAAAACGCACACCGCGCTGCGGGGCGTGAGAAGGCGTTGGAGGCCGCGCGTGACTATATCTACCGTGGACCGCTGGCCGAGAAAATTGTCGCGTACTGCCAGGAACAAGGGGGCCTCCTGACGATGGATGATCTGGCCGCCTACCACGTGCGCTGCGATCCCCCCGTCACCGTCAATTACCACGGCTATGATGTCTACGGCACCGGGCCGTGGGGACAAGGGCCGGTCTTCCCGCAAGCCCTGAAGCTACTGGAGGGTTTCGATCTCAAGGCCATGGGGCATAATTCTGCCGAGTATCTGCACACGGTCATCCAGGCCCTGAATTTGGCCTTTGCCGATCGTGAGCAGTATATAGCCGATCCGGCGCACGTCGACGTCCCGATGGAGGAGCTGTTGTCGGAGGACTACTTGCGCGAACGCCGTAAACTGATCGAGCCGCACCGAGCCTGGACGGAAATGCCGCCACCGGGCGACCCGCGGCATGGCCGCGCCATCCTCGACGGGGCGTTCATGCCGATGGCCGCCGTTGGGGCGTCTGTACCAGAACACGAGAGCGCTGGCACGTCGTACTTTGGGGTGATGGATAAGGAGGGCAACATCTTTTCGTGTACCCCGAGTGAAGGCGCGAAATCCGGCCCCATCGTGCCCGGCGTCGGCATGGCGATTTCCCTGCGTGGCTCGCAGTCGAAGGTGCAACCGGGACATCCCGCCGCCCTCGGCCCGCACAAACGGCCCCGGCTCACACCGGCCCCGGCGCTCGTGCTGCGCGATGGGCAGCCCCTCATCGCGCTTGGCGGCTACGGCGGGGATCACATTCCGCAGGGCACGTTGCAGGTGTTTCTCAGTCTCGTCGAGTTCGGACTCGATCCGCAGGAGGCCGTCGAGGCGCCGCGTGGCTACACGTATAATTTCCCCAATTCGGGTTATCCGTATGCCTATTTTCCGGGTGTGATGCGCACGGAAGGGCGGATCGCTCCCGAGGCGCGCGACGGTTTGCGGCAGCGTGGCCATACGGTGGAAGACCTGCCGGATTGGTGGGAAGGCTCCTGCCTCTACGGCGTCATTACCCGCCATCCGCGCACAAAAGTCCTGCAGAGTGGCGCCGACCCGCGCGGGGAGGCGTACGCCGTCGGGTACTGAGACGTATCCGGATAGACATGTTGCCCCTCTCTCCCTGGGCAGGGAGAGAGGCAAGGCGCATGCCTCAACTCAAACCTGACGCTGTATGCGTGTGAACGGTTAATTGAAACCGTCGAGCCTCAGCATGGCAGTCCCCGGCGGCTGAGCCGCGATGGCGCCAGGAATCGTTGCCGCTATCTCCGGCGGCACGTCATGTTTGTCCAGTTTCACCGCGACCAACACCGGCTTGTCGGTGATCCCAGGCAGCTCGTGCGTCAACACCTGCTGCAGCTCCGCAAGCGTGCTGACACTGAAGCCCCGCCCTCCGAAAGCCTCGGCCAGCTTTGCGTAGTCCTAGGCCGGCACGATGTCGAAGAACGACGGCTCCGGCAGCCGATTCTGGAAAAAGCGCTCGTGTTCAGGAAGGATCTGTATATCGACCAGATACTGCTCAATGGCATAATTTTCATTATCCATGACAAAAACGATGGCGGGTTTTTTCTGCCGCGCCAGGGTGGAGAATGCCTGCGGCGTCATCTGAAAGCCGCCATCCCCTGTGACGACAACCGGGCGCGCATCCGCCACCGACAGCGCCACACCGAGTGCTGCGCCGTTTGTATACCCAATGGACAGCCATGCCGTCTGCGCCACATAGCCCGCCTGCCGCTCAATCCGAATTTCCGCGGACGGGAAGAGCGCCAAGCCCGTATCCAACAGTAAAACCATGTCCTTGTCGAGGAATTCTGCCAGATGATCTGTGAAGGTCTGATAGGTGAGCTTGGATTCCGGTTCGGGCTGTGTACTGCGGACGGTCAACGATGTCGCACTCTGCCGAGCCTGTTGCAGGCCCGACAATCCGGGAAGCTGGGCAAACTCCCTGGCGGTCTCGCCCCAGCGGCTTACGAGCCGCCGCATAAACCGTGCGAGCGGCACGTTGGGATACACCGCATGCCCAATGCGCACCGCATCGCCAGCCGCCAGGATCATGCGGTCGTACGCGGCGAGGACAATGTCGCGATAGAAATCGCTCATGATGGTTCCAAGGCCGATCAAGCAGTCCGAGCCCTCGACGAGCTCTTTGACACGTTGTGGGGCAAAATTGCTGTCGTACACGCCGATAAACTGCGCCGGAAACGCGGTTTCCGAGATGAGAGACTTGGCCATTAAGGTGGTGGTGTAGGGCAGGCCACTCGTGTTGACCAGGGCTTCGAACTGGTCCACGACGCGCCAGCGCTTCAGCATTTCTCCGCCCCAAAGCACGGGGTGGGAGGCGTCACCCAGGCGTTCCAGCACCGCGCTGACCGCGGCATCTGTGGCTGCGTCCATATCCTGCTCTTCTTCCGGCGTCGGCGCGATCGGCACAATCGGTGGGCCTGGCGGATCGCATGGCATGGACCACACCCCTTGGTGCACTTCCAGATAAACGGGCCGGCTTTGCGTGATGCAGGCGCGGAGCACGCGGTCGATTTCGGACGGGGCGTTGAGCGGGTTATCAATCACGGTAGTGGCAACCGTGACCGGGCGAAAGATCAATTCATCCGTCCGGATTGGGTCAATGGCGTGGGCAAACAGGATGCCGCGATTCTTCAGATCCGCCACCTTGACCGTCGGTGGACTCCCATTGACCAATACCACCGGGCAGAACTCCACGTATGCCCCCGTGATGGCGCTGTACAGGCTCTGTGAACCCACGCCATAGGTCGCGCTGCACACGCCAATCGGCTGGTAGCGTGCGTACGCGTCGGCCGCAAAACCGGCTTCTAACTCGTTGGCTGTACCAATACATGTGATCCCCACGCGGTTTGCCGCGAGGAGAAATTCGGCGGTGTAATTTCCGGGTATGCTAAACAGATGACGGGCCCCAAGTTCTTGCAACCGGATGGCCACATATTCTGCAACGGTTGGCATGTATCCACCTCCTCTTTCTATCACGCAGACGGAATCCGTCTTAGCGCGTATGCGTGTGATCGTGCGACCAGGTCCTGTGGGCACAGGGTCTGGGAAGTGACCATGATGCCGTAAAACGTTGGTCGTCGTCCAGCACGTGCGCCATCTGTCCAGCCTAGGCGCAGGCCCTGAAAAATTTGAGACGGCTTGCGCACTGAGAAAGCGCTCTGCTTGCATGTCTCATCTCATCCCGATCAGAATGACTTGCTGTGTGAGGGCTGATACTACCCTGGGGTTAGCCATTTATTCTGTGACGGAACGCACCTCAATTCGGTGATATGCGTCACCCACCACGTCATTCCGAATATTGTGGGTGCTGTTCACAGGAGGATGTCCTCAGGTGCCTGACGTCAGTGAGTCCAAACCCTTGACCCGGAGCGATGACGACTTACCTTCTTCTGGGATGTGATCATCCGTTGTCTGGAGTGGATGACAAGGTTTCGCGCTGGACAGCTTCGACGAGTCCCTGGTAAATCGGTCTGGCTTGCGGGATTCACGCGCGCAGCTCGATATCGAGATTCTTTTGGCTATCGACGAGAATGGAAAAGCCAAAGCGAGGAAGCATATCCTCGAAGGCGCGACGTGTTAGACCTAGGATATGGCAGGCTTGCTTCGCAGAAAGCTTCCCTGTGTGATAAAGCATTGCCACGAGTGCCTCTGCGAGGTAGCGCTGATCCATACCGGGGATGTCCGGCAATTCCAGGGAGACTTTCATCCTGACTTCCTTACTATTGAAAGAGGCTCTTCGCCATGTTTGAGGCCAGACCTAAGTCTTGCCACAGCAGGCCATTATGCGCTTTCGACGGTTGTGTTCATTTCGCAGACCATATGCCATCCGCTGAATCAGCTTAATCTTGTTGTTGAAGCCTTCAGTCGGGCCGTTCGTGTATCGATTGCGGATGTCATGGACAATCGGCTCAAACCAACGCGTCAACGTCCCGGCCATCCGCCTCAGAGGCTCTTGAGCACTCTGGCCCGCTCGCTCAATCAGCTTCCACAGCGCCTCACGAGCGGGTTTTTCATATTTGCGCTCGAACCTCCTCCGCAAGTCCTGAACCCAGTCAATCGTCTCGCGCAACTGCGGAAAGCGCCGACGCCATTCGTAACCTGCGATCAACTCATCCCCATTGAGCTGATTAGCCGACTTCAGCCAGCGACGGCGCAGCTTCTTGAGCGCTTTGGCTTCCTCGGGATCAAGCTGTTTTTGCACCGATCGTAGCACCTCATCCAGGGCATCGACCGCCAGTTGTACCACATGGAAGCGATCGATCACTTGCACGGATTCGCCAAAGCGTTCTTTGACAGCCGCCGCGTAGGTCTTGGACATATCCAGCACCCCCACTTCAACCCGCTCGAGTTCGGCTGGCCGGCGACTTTTGAACCAGGCGATGACATCCTCGGTACGCCGGCCCTTGAACGTGGCAATCGGGCGACCTGTGTCCAGGTCCATGATCGACGTGTGGTAACGGTGTCCTTTGCGCCGGGCATATTCATCCATCCCGATGGCGCGGCCAAGGTGGCGGGGCCGTCCGCCTCGACGCTTTTCAAAGGTCCAGCGACACACCGTGCGGTCGCAGAGACCATAGCGCCGGGCCAGTTCTCGACTCGGACACCCTCCCAGGAACTCCGCGCGTACCTGTTGATAGAGACGCGCGGTCCATTTCACTCGCGACCCAAAGGTCTCACTCTGCTCCCAGGGCCGATGCGGACAATCGGGACACTGAAACCGCCTCATCTGCAGCGACAATAGGACCGGGCGCTCCAGGATAGGCAAGTCTCGAATGCACCGAGGTCGGCTGTCCTTGAGGCGGGAGCAGCACGTCTGGCATCGGGGACAGACGATCTCGTCATCTCTGCGTTCAAGATGTAAATCCAGCCGCTTTGGACCGATGACCTGATCGATCACGCGGAATTCTGGCAGACCGAGCAACGCTTCGATACCCTAGACATCCATGAGCAGGGTTCCTCCTTCTGGGTAGCTTGTTTTCCAGAATTTTGCGAGGAATCCTGTGCCTGTCAATTACCGCTCTAAGTCACCTATTGTCAATTTCATATTCTGGCCTCAAACATGGCGAAGAGCCGATAAAAATTATCAACTTCCTCCGTGGCGGGACTCCATTGCAGAAAAATGTCATCGAGGGCGATGGCCTGCACAATCTCGTGATGAGGAGGGAAAATCGTGTCGAGGTCATCCCGCCCGAGTTAGTCAAGGAAGAGGTTGTCGAGACGTGGGTGGGACGCATGGGCCAGCAGGATTCCCGCTGGTATCGTACTGTACCATGCCCTCACCTCCCACCACAGCCCGAATGAAAGCAGCACAGACGATACTGCCGCCTCCAGCTCGCTTCATGGCGGGCATAGCCGCCTTGGGGCAGAAAGCATAGCCCTTGAGCGCCCATGATCTCTTTCCTGCCGCTACGTACGGGTGGGGTGTGTCAGAGCAAGGCAATCGGGTTCGCTGGCGACCCCGTGCCGCCCACGACTTTGAGCGGCGCAATCATCAGCATGAATTCGTACCGCCCTTCCTCCGCGCACGCCTCGGCCAACGGTTGCAAGAGGGCATTGTCCAGCAAGGCGATGCCGTAGGCAAAGATCGCGCCGTGCACGGACCAGGGAATATCGTAGCCATTCGGCATGAGATCCATCATATCCCAGACTAAAATGGCGATGTCGTGGTCACGCAGAAACGGCAGACAGGAGGCATGCAAGCCGGGCCGCTCCGGATTATTCACGCCCAAAGGGACTTCGTAATACTTGTTCGGATGCGCCGCCTGCAAGGCTTCGCGGCCGCTATAGACGACGATCGCATCGCCGGGCTCGATGCGGACGCCCTGGGCGCTGGCGATGTCCTCCAGCTCCCAGCCATGCACCGGCTGGTCTGCCGTGACATACGGCTCACCGCGGTGTTTCGGCACATCCAGCAGGACACCGCGCGTGATCAAGCCGTTACTCCAATGGTGCACCCCGCCGAAGGTGGCGCCGTCAAACGTGATTTCCTTATCTGGATCGCGTCCGTTCCACATACCGTGATCATCCCAGGTATGGCACAGGGCGTCGAGATGCGTCGTGGCCACGCCATGGTAGTAGATGCCATAGAAATCGGCCGAAAAACCGCCCGTACCGCGCGGCACGGTTTTCATCCAGTGTTGCGCCGGATGGGGGTTGCCATGGCGGGGCTCTTTGGGAAAATCGCGGCTCAAGGACACACTACGCCCGGAGCGCACCAGACCCGCGGCCTGCACCCGTTTTTCCGGGGTGATCAGGTTCATGGCGCCAACCTGATCATCCTCACCCCATCGTCCCCAATTCCGCCGCTCGCTCAGATAGGCAAGCACCTCTTCGCGTGTGGGTATGCGCCGTTCCGCCATGTTGACCTCCTTGTGTCGTTTGAAATCGCTGGCAATGAGCCCGTGGCCCCATCCATAGCCCAGCTATTGTAGCATGGAAGTGGCAGGCCACAGAACGCGATCTCCGACCGGATACGACCCCTTGCACTTTGCCAGAACCACACAGCTATGATATAAGAACCTCGATATTTTCCTTCTTGAGCTGATAGCTGACGGCTGATGGCTGACAGCATCTCATACACAGGAGAAGCTCATGGCGACCGCGGACGGACACGATCTCGATCAACGCATTGCCGCACTCGAGGCGGAACTGGCGGGTCTCAGAGCGCAGCGGCTGCAGCAACTGGGCCACAAGCCAAAGCCGCTCGATGGCGTCCGCGTGTTGGATATGTCCCGGTTTATCTTTGGGCCCTTCTGTGCCCAAATGCTCGCCGACATGGGCGCCGAGGTGATCAAGGTCGAGCCCCGTGGGCAGGGCGACCCGGCCCGCGCGGCGGGTCATGTCAGCCTTGCCGGCGGCATTAGCCCGTCGTTTTTGGCGCGGAATCGGAACAAGCGCAGTCTGGCCATGGACATGCGCCAGCCGGAGGCGCAAGAGATCGCCTGGAAGCTGGCTTTGCAAAGTGATGTCTTGCTGCATAATTTCCGTCCGGGCATCATGGGCCGCATGGGCCTGGATGCCAAACGGCTGCATGAGGCCAATCCGCGCCTGATCTATTGTTCCTTGTCCGGCTACGGCCAGAGTGGGCCCATGGCGGAGTGGCCCGGACAGGATTTGCTCATCCAGGCGATGTCTGGCCTTGTCGCCATGACCGGGTGGGAAGGCGGGCCACCCACCACGGTTGGGACGTATGCCGCGGATGTCACCGGCGCCATTATCGCGGCGTACAGCATTGTGACCGCGCTGTGTGCCCGGGTGCAATATAGCATGGGCCAGGAGATCGAGGTCAATTTGCTCGATTCGCTCATTACCCTGCAGGCCATGGACGCGACGGTGTATTTGAACACCGGCGAGGTGCCGCCGAAGAGTGGCAGCGGGCATTGGCTCCTGCCCCCGCCATATGGGGTATTCCATACGAAAGACCAGGATATGGTGGTCAATGCGCATTCCGATGCCTGGTGGCCACGGTTGTGCAAAGCGGCGGAGTTCGCCGAGCTGGAGCACGATCCGCGTTTTGCGACGCGCGAGGCGCGCATGGCGAATCGGGATCTCCTGGTGACGATCCTCCAGGACGTGATGTACACCCGAACGTGGCAGGAATGGCTGGCGTATCTCGGCCAGTACGACGTCTTGTGTGCGCCGGTGTACGATTATGCCGAACTCTTTGCCGAGCCGCAGGTGCGGCACAATGGCATCGTGGCCGAGCAGCAGCATCCCGTGGCCGGGCCGATCAAGGTCGTTGGCATTCCCGTCACGCTGTCGGAAACCCCGGGCGACGTCGGTCCCGCGGTGCCGCAGCTTGGCGAGCACACCCGGGCGATTTTGCAAGAGCTGGGCTACGGCCAAGCGCAGATCGCGCAGTTGCATCAAAATCAAGTCGTGGACGTACTGGGAGGGTGAGTCATGGGATTCAAGATGGTGCTGGTGCCGCCCAACACGCAGCCGGATTGGCCGGAAAAGATTCGCGTGGCCGTGCCGGACTGTGAGGTGTTGTTGTTCGATTCTGCCGATGCGGCCATGGAAGCGATTGTGGATGCCGATGCCGCCTACGGCAACATCGTGCCGGAGTTGTTGCGCCGGGCCCAGCGCCTGCGCTGGATTCAGGCGCCGGCCGCGGCGCCGCCGGTGGGATATTACTACCCAGAGTTGATTGAGAGCGATGTCGTCATTACGAATCAGCGCGAGATCTATAACGATCACATCAGCGCCCATATCATGGCGTTTGTGTTGGCCTTTGCGCGGGGCTTTCACCGCTATCTGCCGCAACAGATGCAGCGTCAGTGGCAGCCGTACCGTGACATCGAGAGTACGGTCTATTTGCCGGAGGCCACCGCGCTCATCATCGGCGTGGGCGGCATCGGCGGCGAGGCGGCACGCCTCTGTGCGTCCTTCGGTATGACGGTGCTGGGCGTGGATCCACGGCGTCCGGACGCGCCCCCGAGTCTGAAGGAGCTGCATCGCCCGGATGTGCTGCACGACGTGCTGCCGCAAGCCGATTTCGTCATCATGACGGTGCCGCAGACGCCGCAGACGCAGGGGATGATGGCGGCGCGGGAATTTCGCCTCATGAAACCGACCGCGTATCTGATCAATATCGGCCGTGGCGGCTGCGTCATCCTCGATGACCTGGTCGAGGCGCTGCAAAACGGCGAGATCGCCGGCACCGGACTGGATGTGTTCCAGATCGAGCCGTTGCCGCCGGCGCATCCGCTGTGGACCATGCCCGGCGTGCTCATCACCCCGCATGTGGCCGGGATCGGGCCGTATTTGCCGGAGCGCCGCACCGAACTCCTGCTGGATAATTGCCGCCGTTTCAATGCCGGCGAGCCCCTGCAGAATGTGGTCGACAAAGCCAATTGGTTCTGAAAGGGAAGGCCCCTATGGCGGAGCATCCGTTCACCCCAGAGCATTTCGCACGTCTTGATGACGACCCGGACCCGCTATTTTACACGCAGCCGCGCAAAGTCGTCCACATCGATGACCATGCCATTGCGGCGGTGGAGCAATTTTTCCGCGACACGTTCCCGGCCAATGGCGTCATTCTCGATCTCATGAGCAGTTGGCGGTCGCACTGGCCCGCCGACTTGTCCAAACAGAAGCTCGTGGGGTTGGGTCTCAATGCGGAAGAGATGGCGGATAATCCGGCTTTGGATGACTATGTGGTGCACGATCTCAATGCCGATCCGCACCTGCCGTTTGAAGATGAGATGTTCGATGCGGTGGTCGTGACGGTGTCGATCCAGTATATAATCCAGCCGATCGCCGTATTTCAGGAGGTGAATCGCATTTTACGGCCGGGCGGGTTGTTTGCTGTGATCTTCTCGAACCGGATGTTTCCAACCAAAGCGGTGGCGGTCTGGCGGGCGCTCGACGATCAACAGCATGGGGAACTCATTGCGGCGTATTTTGCCCAGGCGGGACATTTTGTCGAGTTGGAAGCCCAGGATCGCACCCCGTTTGCCCCGACCTACACGGACCCGCTCTATGTGGTCATGGCCCGTAAGGCCATACCTTAAAGCTATCAGCTATCAGCTATCAGCTATCAGCTATCAGCTATAACGCTGGAAGAAGAAATCTTGTGTCTTCTTTTTTAACTAGTGGGCACTAATTTATTCGCCTGCTCTTGAGAGGTTGTCTCGGCCCGCCTCTCGTCGTATTCTGGGGCTCTCATCCGCCATCATCAAAGGAGAGCTACCTATGGGTATCCTGCGTCACCTTCAACACTGGCTAACCGGACGCGGTGTCCACCTCCAGACCGCCGAGTTTATACCGGAACATGACCCCATTCGTCTGTGGGCCGATACGTTTCCATGGGACCCGATGGTGGAAGCGGTGACGCAAAGTTTTGCTCGGCGCGTTCCCAAAAAGCGTCCCAAGGGGGGGCGGCCGCCGATCTCGCCCCGCGTGTTGTTGGCCTTGGAACTGCTCAAACACGAGTTGGGCGAGTCTGACGAGGGCATCTGTAAGCGCCTGCGCACCGATGTGGCGGTGATGTACGCCTGTGGCCTCCGCGACGTTCAAGCCGATCGCTCCCAAGCCCATTTTGTCTTGCCGGAAACCCTGGTCCAATTCCGTCGACGCATTGATCCAGACTTGATCGATGAGCTCGTCACCATCCAGGCGGCAGCCGCCATGGAGGCGGGGCTGGTGAGCCCGGCCCATCTGTTGGTCGATACCTTTCCCTCGGAGCAAGGCTCTCAGCGCGTCACCGATGCCACGACGCTTTACAAGAGCCAAAAAAAACCCTCCAAGTGATCGTGAAGATTGCCCGGCACTGTGCCGCCCGCACCGCCAAGCTGAGGTCGCAAGCGGAGAACCTGCAACAAGACCTGCAAAAGGCCATGCGCAGTTTTGGCCGGCAGTGCCGGGGTCAAGGCCAAGTATTCGTCAAGCTGGTGCGCCAAACCGAGAGACACCTCTTGGAGCTCGGTCAGTCCATTGAGGTCTGGAGCCAGCAAGCCAAAGAGCTGCTGGCTCCAGACTCTCATCTGAGTGAAGCCCAGCGCCAGCGCCTGCTTCGCGACCTGGAGGCGGCCAGCGACGCGCATCGGCAACTCACCAAACCATCGCAGCGCTTGACTCAAGGCAACAAGCTCCGTCAGTGCAAAATCGTCAATGCCTATGACCCCACGATTGCGCCAATCATCAAAGGCAAAAGCAATTGTCTGGCTCAGTTTGGTCGCAAAACCGGCATTCTGTCTGAGCCCGCTTCGGGCTTTATCTTTGCCAATCGGGTGCCCGAGGGCAATCCGAGTGATCCGAGTTATGTGATGCCGATGCTCGACGAGGTGCAACGGGCCATCGACCTCGTCACGGCCCCGTCGCGCTTTCCGGTCCACTCCCTGGGGGGTGATCTGGGGCTCAATGACCCGGAGTTGCGCCACGCGTTGCACGGCCGCGGCATTCTCAGCGTGGGCATCCCCACCACGGTGGAAGCGATCAACCCGCAGCCGAGCCCCGAAGAAGTCCTGGACATCCTCAATGCCTCGGGCTTAAACCGTATCCGCACCCCCTATCAAGTGCACCTGGCCTGCGCCAGTGGCTACAGTCGACCGGTGGTGGAAAGTCACATCGCGACCTTGATGTCGCGTGGTGCGGGTGAAGTGCGCTACAAAGGTTTGGAGGGCGCGGTGGTACAGATGGGCATGACGGTGATGGCGCACAATGGGTCGGTGCTGGTACGCATCCGTCAGCAGCGCCTGTCCAAACGGGGACAAAAATTCCGCCGATTGCTCGGTTTGAGGCGCCATAATATCAATCACATCAATGACTCGTAATTTTAGTCGCCACTAACTAATAGCTAACAGCTAATAGCTAATAGCGTGCGCAGCACTTAGGCGGGGTCCGTCACATCTTCGTTCAAGACCGGGAGCTGATACGTGTGGCAGATGTCTTTTTTGTCATGTAGCAACCAGTGATGACTCCCGAGCATATCCACAGTTTTTTTGCGTCGTAGCCGGTTCGTGTAGCGCAGACGTAATCCCGGATTATGCAGTAAGGCCCGAGCCGTCCGCAGCGGGTCGCGCCTGAATCCCATGCCTATTTTGGGATGCCGGGTGAGGAGATGCACACAGATCCGATGGCGTCCTGATCGAATGATATCTTTATCCAATATGTGAATTTTACAGCCATATCCAATACCGATGGCATCGCCTCCCCACTCACTTGCAAACGAATAGTGTAGGATTTTACTCGTCGTTTGCATGGTGAGGATGCCGTCCGGCGCAGGATGTTTGCTTCGTGAGATGCTGGGATTTTTATTTTGGAAACGGATATTGAAGCCATTGTCGTGATCGATGTCTAATATCTCAATACAAAATCGAATTTTTTCAAGGATGTTCTGGCCATATAAAGCCGCACGATCCGTGATATTCTGCTCCATCGCCTCCTGCAATCGGTTGATGTCATGCTCTCCAAGTGATGCTTCCGACCGCAACCCACTCATTTCTTCCGGATACTGCACATCGATCAAATGATTTAAGTGGCCGTCCTTGAGAGATTGCCTATAGGGGAATATTGTAGATATCTGACCCTTGTGTAGGATATCGCCCGGATACATCTCACAAATCTTAGTCGATTGTTCATGATTCGTACTAAAAAACGTTTGGTAATAATCACGTATTTCCGAGCGAGGAAATCTCAGCGTATTAATCCATTTTTGGTCAGGAGAGAGCAAAACGAAATCCGCGGCAAAAGGAACGGCTATGTGAGGTTATAATGTGTGGACAATATTGCAGAAGTTATGAATAAATGCCTGTTCTCTCAGTTTTCCGATTTCGATATCATCTTTACCTGAGACATGAAAGGTATTGGGATAATACGAGGCGCCGCCAAAGCCGCAGAAGAGTATATCGATATGCGGATATTTTTTCTTAATCATGTCGGTATAAAGCTGTATTGACGCTTCCGAATCCGCATGGAGCGCATCGTTCAAGTTGACACAGATTTTACCATTTGACTCGATAAGGATGATACTATCGAGTTCGTTTGTCATATATTGTACTGACGTATATCGATTTAATTGATATTTTTTATTGGGGTGGCATTCAATGACGTTTTGAAACCCCATACTTTCTAAATATTCTTTTATGCCACCATATAAAAAGTAAGGATAAAAGACGGTCTTGTCCTTGTCCAGTAGCCTCAGGCTTGGTTCATGCAGGTGATCCTCATGCCCATGAGATATCAGGAGAACGTCGGCATCGTGTAAACGCTCGACGTTAACCGGTTTGGGGAACACATGCCATTGCCCGCAATACGCGGGTCCGGCAAACCATGGATCCGTGACGATTCGGATATCGCCTGTATCGATCATGAGGCATGCATGGGAGATGTATTCGACCTTCATATCTTATCTTTCATCATCGCAGATCAAATGACGTTCTTTATAGATTTCTAGTATAGAAGATTTATATGATAGCGGTGATGCTAATCAAATTTACGCTATACGTCAATGTAAAAATGACGATGTTATAGACTGCTAACTGTTGTGTCATTCGGAAGGCATCAAGGCGTGGCAACGATGCAGAGGAACTCAAGAACCTGTGCCCGGGCGTGTCGAGCCACACGCCCGAAGCGGATCACCGCAGCGACAAAACGATGCGCAAACGACGCGGGTTAGCGGTCGATTGGGGACGTTCCGGCCCAGCCGGTTTCGGAAACGTCAATGACGACGCCGTCCGGTCCGCCATACTTGAATTCGACATTGCCATGGCGCGAATGGGCCATGCCCATGGCGAGCGCCTGGTTCATGTCATCCCGGGGCTTGCTATCCGTATTGGCCATTTTCTCGGCGATCTCTTCCAGACTCTCGACTTGAAAGCCAATGTGGTGCAAACCGCTGTAGTCCAGGCCGTATTCGCCACCCGCTACGTCAGCATTTTTAAAATCCAGGATCGCCAGGTTGATGTCCCCATCACTGAGGAAATACCCCGACGCCGTCGGGCTGTCTAACTTGGCAATCTCTTGCAGACCAAAAACGCCAATATAGAACTTGGCGGTTTTGTCCGCATCCTGGGTCGCAATCGCAATATGTTTGATCTTTGCCATGGTGTTCCTCCCTCGCCGAATCGCGTTGGTATGGTTGCACTGGCTACCAACGTAGCACGTTTTACGACAAACTGCTACCACGAAACGACAGCGGGCGGCTTCACGGCGTTTGGGGAAACTGGCCAGGACGCCGGCCCGCCCCTGGCGGGCCGGCAAATGCTTGCGCCAGGGACATCCACTCCTGCGCCGCTGCGCCCGCAACGCGGAGGCTGGTATCCGCGACGTGACGGCGCTGCGTCACCACCAGGCAGAAATCCAATGCCGCCCCGCTGATGCGGTTCTGCACCGGCACCTCGCCCCAGGTCCAGAGGGCGCCCGCCGGGCTTGTGAGTTCCACGCGGATATCGTCCAGCGGCATGTCCTTGTCGTTGACGCTATAGCTGAACGGCCGAGCCCGGACGCC
Organism: uncultured bacterium; assembly: GCA_965178525.1. Lineage (GTDB taxonomy): Bacteria > Tectomicrobia > Entotheonellia > Entotheonellales > Entotheonellaceae > CBCXVS01. The sequence goes on from CBCXVS010000038.1 coordinate 30,976, forward strand.
GATGTGGGCTACGTGCTGCAAGCGCTCGGTCGCCGGGCGGTCTATCCTCAGGGTGTCGACGACGTCTTGCCCGTGAGCCCAGGTCTCCATCAGGCGCGCCGTAGCGAATGACACCGCACTCATCGCCGGACCGAACCACGGGATGCGGACCCTGGGATCGAGCCGGAGAAAAACACCGATCATGGCCTGGCGTCCAGCGCGCCACCAAGCGAGCAGCTCGCAGCCGCTCATGGCCTTGGCCGCTTCCCGCTGCCGCGCGGCGCGAGCGCTGCGATCTTGCGTGAGAATGTCAGCTTTAAAACGCTCGGGATCACCCGCCGCGATGGCCGCGATCCGGTCCGTGCCACCCAGATGCACAATCTGATCGCGGATCAGCCAGCCCTCTGCCGGTGTCGGCGTGTTCCAGCCCGCTTCGTCCAGAGGGCTGACAATGGCATCAAGCACCGCGAGTTCGTCCTGCAAATCGGCGCAAATCGTGGCCATGTCCATCACGTGTTCTCCTATTCCCTTCGCGGATCCCGTTTTCATCCGGGCCTGAAACCCGCTTGCCTTTCGTGCCCCACCCGGATTATGCTGTCTCCCATATCGGTATCGCCATCCGTATCATAGCATTCTGAGAGACCCATGGGCACTGTCGAGCACATTCATATTGCCTCTGAGGCCGCCAAACCCATGACGGCCCTGACGGAAGCCGAGGTGATCGTGGGCCAGGGTCTTGCGGGCGACCGCTATGCCAACCAAATCGGGCGCTATTCGCATGATCCCCATCCCGGCCGCCACGTCACCCTGATCGAAATCGAGGTCATTGAGGACATGGCCCAGCGCCAAGGCATGCCGTTTGCGCCCCATGAAAGCCGGCGCAACATCACCACACGCGGCGTGCGCTTGAACCCCCTCATCGGGAAACGCCTGCAAATCGGCACTGTCGTACTCGACGTCATTCGTCTGTGTGATCCCTGTGCGTATCTCCAGCACTTGCTTGGCCGGCCTGTGTTGCGGCCTCTCGTGGACCGCGCCGGCATTCGCTGCGACGTCATGACAGGCGGCACGATCAAAATAGGCGATGCCATCACGGTATTAGAATCAGCTGAGAGCTGACAGCTGAGAGCTACTCCCAAGGAGACGTTATGGGTAACATCTTGCATGTTTTCGATACGGCCTGGTTCCGTGCCACCAAGGATCGCATGGTCTTTTTCTATGGCATCGGCGAGCCGTTGGACGTGGTCATTACGTGTTATCTGATCGATACCGGCGAGCACCGCATTCTGGTCGACACTGGCATTGCTGACCCCGAAGTCGATTATTTGAAGCACATCGGGTTCAAGCAAAGCAACGAACAGGTCCTGGCGGCTCGCCTGCACGACCTGGGCTATGGCCCGGACGATATCGACATCGTCATCAACACGCATTTGCATATTGATCACAGTGGCAACAACCGGCTCTTTCGCAACGCCAAAATCTATGTCAACGCCGACGAAATGCGCTTTGCCTACCTGCCGGGTTACCAGCGGATTTTCTTCAATCGCCAGGACTTCGACCACGAGCTGAATTACGTCCCCATCCACGGCGACTTCTTGCTCGCTCCCGGTGTGCAGATTTTGGCCACGCCCGGCCACACGGCAGGGCACCAATCCGTGCGGGTCGAAACCGACACGGGCACGGTGCTCATTACCGGCGATGCCTGTCGGCTGCACGAGCACTGGGATGGCAAGGGCGACACCATTATGTACAATTCGGCGCAGTACGCCCAGAGTCAGGATCGCATGCATGGCCTGGGGGCGGATGTGGTCTTGCTGTCGCACGATGGCGAGGCGTTTCGGCAGTACCAGCAAACGTATGGCGCCTGACGGGCGCCGCATGTATAGCCCTGGTTCCTAGCGTGGGACGTGTGTGGCTTTTGCCGACGTTCCTCGACCTTGATATCGCTGACATCATGGTTCATCAGGATGGAGGAACGTCGATGATACCGCTCGCTTTCGATATGCCCATCCATCGCTGGCGACGCGAGGACTACGAACGCCTCGTCGAACGAGGTTTGCTGGACGGCCAACACGTGGAACTCATGGATGGATATATTGTCGATATGACGCCTATCGGCCCATCCCATGTGGTCGCCGTGATGCTCCTTGACGCTGCCCTCACCGAGGCTTTTGATGCGGGTTATATCATCCGGCAGCGGGCCCCTTTGGCGAACCGCAACCCGATATTGCGGTGGTCGCGGGTACGGTTCGCGACTATCGCCGCACGCATCCCACCTCGTCCGTGCTGATCGTGGAGGTGGCCGATAGTTCACTGCGCTACGATCGACTCACCAAAGGCTCGCTCTACGCGGCGGTTGGCGTGCCCGAGTATTGGATTGTCAACTTAGTCCAGCAACAGGTCGAGGTCTATCAGCGCCCGGTCAACGATGCATCGTCCCCGCACGGCAGCCGCTATGCGGACGGTACGATCGTGATGCCTGAAGGGTCTCTCCGCCCGGTTGCCGGCAATGGGTTGGCGATTGCCGTGCGAGACATTTTGCCCTAAGTGGGTTTCCATAGCGCCAGTGAGTCAGCTCAAACAGGTTCATGCGCTATCGATTGAGACGCTATGGCAGACGAGATTCATCAGCCGCATGATAAACTGTTCCGCACCGTGTTTTCGGACACGGCTGAAGCCGCAAGCTTTCTGCGCGCGTAGTTGCCCAGGTCGCTAAGCGGTGAGTTAAATTGGCCGACCTTGACGTTGCTCGATGGCAGTTTCATTGATGAAGCCCTGCGGGAAAGCGAATCGGACTTGCTTTATGAGATCGAGCATGCGTCGAGTCCGATGCCCGTATGGGTCTACATCCTGTTTGAGCATCAATCGTCACCGGATCGATGGATGCGGTTTCGGTTGCTGAAGTATTGTTGTCGCATCTGGGACGAAAGCTTCAAATCGCATCCAGATCAGGCTGAGCTGAGGCCGATTTTGCCCTTGGTGTTTTATCAGGGCGAGCGCCGCTGGCGGTATTCCACGGAGTTTGCCGACCTCTTTGCCGAGGTAGCACGGGCTTGGCCGTTTGTACCGCGATTTGCTCACACGCTGATCGATCAATCGGAACTGGGTCCGGATGGGGTGCAGGGTGGGTTGAAAGCGCAGATTTTGCAGCTGTTGATGATGGCGGCGTTTCACGATCGGCTGGAGGATGCGCTGGAACGGGCAGCGCAACTGCTGGCGATGTTGCCGCTAAGTGGGGGTGCTAACTTTATTCGCACGTTTGTGTTGTATGTCATGGCGGCACAGGAGCATGAGACGGCAAGGTCCTTTGGTGAGGCCATGCAACGCCATGCGGCAGCATCGGGAGGTGATGTGATGACGTATGCTCAGGAACTTCTACTTGAAGGCGAACAAAAGGGAAGAGCTGAAGGCAAGATCGAGGGCAAGATCGAGGGCAAGATCGAGGGCAAGATCGAGGGTCAGGTAGAAACCATTGAAAATTTATTAAAGGTGGGTGTCGAGTGGTCGGTGATCGAATCGGCGACGGGTATCGATCAGGAGCAATTTCGGGTCCTGAAACAGCAACTCGAAGAGATGACGTCCTGAAACGTGCATCGGTCGCAGAACAATCCGGTGTCTCTTGTCCGCTCAGCGCCTGCACCGCTCTCGCTTTTCAGCATGGATCTTCTGATCCAATCCCCACACAATCCTCAAGTTAGAGATTACCGGATGTGATATAGTCTTGGTGTTGATCTCGCCTCAAGTGTGTGATGACCTGTCATCAGGGAAAGGTGCGTGGGATGGACACCCATGGCTGCATGCACGTCTTTCGACATCGGTGGAACGCCGCTTGGCGTTTGATCGTCTGGGTCAGCCTCTTGCTGGCCACGGTCGCCACGGTGCGGGCAAAGACGACTGAGCCGCTCGAATTCCGCATCACCATCAAGCGCCATGCGGACGGGGCGTTGCAGGCCGAGGTTCGGGTGCCTGGGCGTGCGACCTGAAGACGCATAACTTAAGTGGTTTGAACCAGTTGAAGGAAATGCAGGTCCGTGTGCGGACCTATCGCCACCCTCACATGCGTCGCG
>CBCXVS010000039.1:0-34855 GCA_965178525.1 uncultured bacterium
CGCTAGCGGGCGTTTTTAGACACCCCAGGCTAGGGTTACATCTTCAATTGTCAATTTTGACTGTCCTATAAACCCGCTGATTGAAGTTTGAAGAAGTGACCCTAGCCACTTTCCCGAGAACGATCCCATCTTACATCTCAGGCTCCAGCCACGTTTTTCTCCATGCCGCATATCTCTGTTTCCGGAGCTACAAGGATTAAATCCATATCAAGATCAGCATTCAAGGCTGCTAGACGTTTCATGGTCCGAGAGCTCAGATGCATGATCGGTGCTGCGTCGGTGACGTACAGAGCACAAGCGATTTCCACTTCTAGCCCGAAACGATCACACGCCTCAAGAAGGCTTTGCCTGTAAGGCTCGAATATATCGAGCAAGGAACACAACCTTTCTTCCATATCCAACCCCGCCTGTAGAGGGATGCTAAACTCCCAACCGTGGTGCTTCCTCTTGAGCAGCGTATGTTGCACCGGATCTCCGAGTCGCCAGGTTTTGGTAGGTGAAACCCCCAACAATAGAGTAATCTTCTCCGGAGAAAAGTTTTGTCCGATGAGACGCAAAGCCACCATCATCTCGCAGGTCATAAGTACACCTTATAGATGATTGACGTTAATCCCTGTGGGTTCCCCAGGTCCTGTACCACGCTTCGGCTTCACATAAATATTGCCTGATGTGTCTTTATACAAATCGTACTGGGCAGCTCTCTTACCTCCTTTGAGGTCGTGGACATCGTAACCTGCATTCTGCAGTTTTTTGATCTCTTCTCGGGATAATAATCGATCCTGCGCTGGATTCCGCATCTGCCTATAAAAAACCTTCCCTAAGTCTGTCTTGCCGCAGCATCGTTTCCCCTGTATCGTGCAGGAACCCATCTCCCTTGTCAACAATGTGCACGTGATGCTTGAGTGCCAGAGACGTGGCAGATGTCGTGTGAGCCAGAGCGCCTGAAACCGGAACGACGTTAGCGTATCTTAGCGTATCATGGTATTCGGCAAAAACAACGCGATGCTCGGAAACGCAATGAGGAGCAACAGACCCACGCCCATGGCGATCCAAAACGGCAAGATCCCGGCAAAAATCTGGCGCATGGGCACATCCTCGGCGATGCCTTTGACCACAAAGACATTGACCCCGACGGGCGGACTGATTAGCCCCATTTCCAACACGATGACCATCACCACCCCGAACCAAATCGGATCAAATCCAAAAACGTGCCGAGAATCATATAGGCGGCCAGCACAATTCCCAGGACCACCAAGCGCGGCAGATCGAGTCCGACCAGAAGCTCAGCCAGGTCGGAGGGAATGTGGGTTCGCGCCATAAAGGGGTTGAAAATATGCGCCCCAACGAGGATGAGGAACACGAAACCCGTGGTGCGCATACTCTGTAAGATCAAGAAATACAGGCTCGCCCAGGTGAGTCGGCGACGCGCAAAGGTCAGGCCACAGGCCAGGAAGGCGCCGATCCCTGCCGCTTCGGTGGGCGTGAACAGCCCGGCATAGATCCCGCCGATGGTGACCACGACGATCCCAATTATGGCGCTGGCCTGCCAGGTGACGCGCAATCGGGCGCGGAGCGGCGTTGCCACACCGGCCGGCCCCAGTTGCGGATAGAGGCGCGTCTGGATGTAAATGGCCAGGATAAACAACGCGGTCAGTAGCAGCCCTGGCATGACGCCGGCTAAAAAGAGCCGGCCAATCGATTCCTCGGTGAGAATGGCGTAGAGGACAAACCCGGTGCTCGGTGGGATGAGAATGCCCAACGTCCCGCCGGCCGCCACGCAACCGGTGGCCAGCCATGGATCGTAGTGATAGCGGCGCATTTCCGGCAGGGCCACGCGGCCCATGGTCACCGCCGAGGCCACCGATGACCCGGAAAGCGCGGCAAAGCCGGCACAGGCGGTAATTGTGGCCGATGCCAAACCGCCGCGCCAGTGGCCAAACCAAGCGTAGGCCGCACCATAGAGATCTCGGCTCATGCCCGAGACCGTGGCGAAATTGCCCATGAGAACGAATAACGGAATGACGATCAGCTCGTAGTTGGAGGCAATGACAAAAGGTTCGCGGCCAAGTATGGCAAGGGCAGGCCCCCACCCACTCAGCGCAGCAAAGCCAACGAACCCCACACCCATCATGGTGAGCCCAACCGGCATGCGCAGGGCGAGGAAGAAAAACAACGCCGCTAACCCCAGGAGGCCGGTCTGGGTTGGGGTCATGGCGTCGGCTCAGCGGGCCGGCCGCGCGCGGCGCGCACCGCCTGCACCCCTAACACAACCGTGTAGGCCGCTGCACCGAGGGCCACCACGAGGAAAAAAGGCGCGTGTGGAATGTCGACCAGATTGGTCGCCTCGCCGTAAGCGACGGCATCGCGTCCTTGCCGCACGGTTTGCCACGTCACCGCGGCCATGAGCCCAGCCCCAAGCAGCCGTACGGCGGTATCCGTACAGCGCATGATCCTAGGCGTCAGCATGCCGCCAATCAAATCCACAGCAATATGGGCGCCGGTCCAGCCACTGTACGCCATCCCGAGAAACGCCACTAAGACTAAGCTCATCTCAGACATGTCCTGGACGCCGAGAATGGGGGCGCCAAAGACGTAGCGCATGATGACTGCAGTGACGGTTAAGCCCATCAGCCACAAGAGCGTGAGACCGCCCAGAAACGCGAGGAACCGCACGCCCCGATCCACTATCTGGCCGGTGCGCCCGGCACGTGGCGCCACGCCCTATTTCCCCGCCGCTTCCATGGCGCTCAAGATGGCCAGGGCGGGTATGGCCTTGGCTTCGAGCGCCTTCACCGTATCCTTGCGGATGTGTTGCAGCGCCTCGCGCCAACGTTGTGCTTCGGCCGCCGACAAGCGAATGATCTCGCCCCGGCCATTTTTCACCTCGTTTTGCAAGGCAGCCGCACCCGCTTTCTCATAGGCGCTGGCAGCTTTGAGACTCAGTGCACTGCCGGTGGTGTCGTCAATGGTCTGGCACTGGCTTGGCGTCAGCTTACCGTACGCATCCTTGTTCATGACCAGAAAAAAAGCGGTGTGGGCGAATGGCCCGACCGTATAATAACGGGCCACCTCACCAATCTTAAAACTTCTAATGACGCTCGACGCCACCATGAGACCGTCGACCACACCCGTTTTCAGGGCGTTGTACATCCGCGTGACCGGCATCGCAACCGGTGTGGCGCCAAGCGCTTTGATGATGTCGCCTTGCAGTTTGGAAGGCGTACGGATTTTCATGCCCTTGAGATCATCCAAGGTCCGCACGGGTTGATGCCGCGTCATGAGCACCGCGCGGTCGTTGGTCCAAAGCGCCAACACCTGCGTGCGTTCGTACTCGGCTCGGATATGATCGATGGCGCCCCACAGCATGCGGGTGGCAGTGACCGCGTCGGGCGCTAAGCCGGGTAACTCGATGAGCAACGTACGCGGAAATAGCGTCGAGGTATACCCTTGCAGCCCAAACGTCACATCGGCGATGCCATCCACCGCGCGCTTGTATTGCGCTTTTGGCCCCTTGCCAAGTTCACCGCCCGGATAAATTCGAATGGTGAGGTCCTGGTTCGTCAGGCGGGCGATATCGTCGGCCCAAGGTCGCATGACGAGACGATCCATGGGGTGCTTCGTCGAGGTAAAATGGGCTAGTGAAAGTTCGGTTGCGCCACTTGGGAGAGGAACGACGAGTAGCAACACGATAGCAGCCGCTACCATACAAACGTCATAGCGAGACGACACGTTACGTCTGAACATCGTTTTCCTCTCTTCTGAGGTGATGGCGCCCCGCAGGCGGCGATAGACATAGGGATCAACAGGTCTGCAGGCCAAAAACTTCCCTCCTGGCGGCGCGAGCCACCGCCGGGAGGGAACTTCCCTACGCGCCCAAAATCGGAGGTGCTAGATCAGCTTGTAGAGCTTACCCGCGTTGTCACGCGTGATTTTGCGCCGCACATCAGCCGGTAGCGTCCCGAGATCTTCCTCGATGATGGCCTGGGAATCCGGCCAGACGCCATCGGGATGAGGGTAGTCGGAGCCCCACATGAGGTTATCTTCGCCAATGAGATCGACGAAACGCGCGACATTGGGCTCATGTTGGAAGGTGGTGTAGCCTTGGCGATGCCAGTAGTCGCTCGGCTTCATCGTCAGTTCCAGGTGGCGAAACTGATCTTCCCACTCTTCATCCATACGCGAGAGCGCATAGGGCAGCCAGGCCGCGCCACACTCGCCCAGGATAAACCGCATGCCCGGATAGCGCTCCAGGGCGCCCGAGAAAATAATCGCGGAGAGATATTCGCCGCCGATCATTTGGAACATGGTGAGCCGGGTAGCGCGGTATTGGTCATTGTAGGCTTTGGCCATCTCGGCATCATTGGGCTCGCGCACCGGTACGCCCATGGTGTGAAAGGAGATGGGGACATCGCATTCCTGTACCGCCCCCCATAGCACGTCCCAATCGCGGTGCCAGATGGGTTTGACCGATGTCGACACGGCGAAATCCGCCCCGCTGAGGCCGTTGGCCACGGCCCGGCGCACTTCCGCTGCCGCTGTGTTGGGGTCGTCATTGGGAATGCAGGCCAGACCCAAGAGGCGCTGGGGATTGGCCTTGCAGATATCCGCCAAGTAATCGTTATAGAGCTGATACGTGACGGTGAGCAGCTCGTGGTCGGCCAGGAGGCGATGCATGCCGAGGATGCCGTAGAGCACGTCGGCATCGACGCCATCGATGTCCATATCTTTGAGACGCAGGTCGGGCGTCGTCGGATGCGGACCCCCTTCATAAAAACCCGCCTCGTACATGCGATCGATGTGTTTGGAGGCGCCCCGCGCCGGGGGCGCCAGATTGGCGAGTCCTCCGAAAGGCCGGCTGAGCAGGTCCATCCCATCAGCGTACCAACGCGGACCCTCAGGCGTGTCGATAATTTGCGGGACTCGGTCTTTCCATTTGGAAGAGGCCCGAGACGTGAACGCATCGCCGGGCATGTATCGCAGATCGACGTGACCGTCAGCTGAGATGATATTGTATTCCATCTCATTCTCCTCTGGGTGCTCAGTTGTTCATCGGAACGCCACACCGCTGGCGCTCATCGCGTGCTAACCGTCTTCGTTGTACGCGGTTCAGGCCCAAAACGCAAGCGCTAGCTGCCAGCCCGATCAATGAACCAGGCTTCTAGTCCGAAACGAGAGCCTAACCACATGAGCATGTACAGAGCTGCAACCGCATAGCAGGCACTGACCAAGTCGTCTAGCAAGATCCCCCATGCGCCATGGAGCTGTCTATCAATTTGCCTGGCTGGTGGTATCTTCACAATGTCAAACAGGCGGAAAAAGAAAAACCCCCAGCCGATAACTTGCCACAAATGACCATACCGAAATAGAATGGGAACCAATAAATAACCAGCAACTTCATCAAGTACAAAATGCTTTGAATCCGCCTCGCCCCAATAGGCTTCCGCCCAAGGGGCTAACACATAGTTGCCTAGACATACAAAGACAAAAGCCAGAACAAGTGCGGCGCTTTGGCTGCTTACGGGGAGTAGTTGTACAATAAGAACATGTATGAGTACACCTAATAGCGTTCCACACGTCCCCGGCATCATCGGAGACAAGCCAAGCCCCAAAGCGGATGCTGCTGCCACATAAACGTAATCTGCCTTTCGCAATGACCCGCCAGTTCACACCGTCATCTACTCATCTCTCCTTGCAGGTCCATGAATACGCATTTTTCCGGATGAACGCAAGGCATAAAAATTTGTGGTGTACCCAAAAATCTCGCTGTTGTTTTGGGCCTTATGGGACGCCTACCTTTTCAGGTATGTGACTTGTATTTTGGCGCCGCTTCCTGTAGAGTCTCACGTGGCTTCACCGCCCTAGGGTGGGCTCCACCCGAAGTGACGCCTGTGGAGAGGGCGTGAGACCTATGGGGATTGCCGGTTGACCGTCCAGGGGGGCAGTCGTCGCCGTCAGCTCCCCAGTCGGGGACATGAAGCGAAACCCAAGCGCATTCCCCATGGGCAGCCTCTGAGAAGCAGGAACTACATCGTTATCACTTGTGATCACAAAGTAGGGAGCAGAGAACCATGCTCGATGTACTCATCAAGAACGGCCTCATCATTGACGGCAGTGGAAGTCCCGGCTTCCACGCTGCCGTGCTCGTCCAGGACGAGCGCGTCACCATTCACCGTGGCGATACCTCGCACCTGCAGGCGGCCCGCGTCATCGATGCGGCCGACCACGTCGTCTGCCCCGGCTTTGTCGATCTGCACTCGCATGCCGGCCTCACCATTCTAGGCGAGCCCCACCACGATCCCAAAGTGCGCCAGGGCGTCACGACGGAACTCGTCGGCATCGACGGCATCTCGCATGCGCCATTCAAAAACCGGGAGGAACTACATCGGTACATCTGGCTCGATTCCGGCCTCAACGGCTACCCACCCATGCCGGCCGACTGGCTGACCGTGGCGGAACTTCTCGGCAAGTACGACAACCAAGTCGCCATCAATATCGCCTATATCCTGGGAAATTCGCCCGTACGCATCTGGAGCGTGGGCTGGCACGACCGCCCCGCAACAACGGATGAGTTGCAGGATATGAAGTCGGTCGTGCGCGAGGCCATGGAGGAAGGGGCCTGGGGCTTGTCCACCGGGCTGGACTATCCGCCTGGCGCCTACGCCGACACGGACGAACTCATTGCGCTGTCCGACGTCTCGGCACGCCTGGGCGGCTTCTACCATACCCACACGCGCGCCAGTCTCCGGGCCAAGGGTCTGCTGGCGCCCTGGGAGGAGGCTCTGGACATCGGCAGGGGCAGTGGCAGCCCGGTGCATCTGACGCACTACCGGCAGCCGGCGCAAGGGGTGGGGAGCCACCTGGACTACCTGGGTCTGGTCGAAAACGCCCGCGACGAGGGCATGGACGTGACGTTTGATTGCTACACGTATCCCTATTCGGGGACCATAGTTGCCATTGGCATGCCCTTCTGGGCCAAAGACGGTGGTCCTGAGCGGCTCATGGCGGCGCTGCAAGACCCGGACGACCGCGCCAGGATGAAGAAGGAAATCCCGCGTAACCGGCTGGACAATAATTGGCTCACCAATTTCACGCAGCCGCAAAATCAGAAATACGATGGCCGGCTGATCACGGACATTGGCGAGATGCGCAGCCAAGAGCCGGCGGACGCGCTCTTCGACTTGCTGATCGAGGAAAATCTAGGTATTTCGACGGTCGGCTTGGGCACGAATCCGCAAACCCTGCCCGCTTTTGTGTCTCACCCCAGCGGGATGATTGCCAGCGACGCCATCTTGTTTGGGGAGTATCCCAATCCGCGCACCTATGGCTGCTTTCCCATTGTGCTGGCGGAGTTCGTGCGGGCTGAGAAGCATTTGCGTCTGCCGGAAGCCATCCGCAAGATGACCTCCTTCCCGGCCCAGCGCCTGGGGCTGCCCGACCGCGGGCTGTTGCGTGACGGCTTTAAGGCCGATATCGTCGTCTTCAATCCGAAGACCGTGAAGACTGACGCGACGCGAGAAGACCCGAAACACTATCCGGTAGGGATTGAATACGTCCTGGTCAATGGGGTCGTGGTGATCGACCAAAGCGAGAATACCGGCGCGCTGCCGGGGCATGCGCTGCGGCGAGGCCATGCGTCGACGTAGATCGGGCAAAGCGGCATTAGGAGGCCGGAGCCGCAGGGGTTGATGCGGATCGCTGGAAAAGATGCGTCAGCGACATGCGAAAATCGGGCAACACGTCACCGCCGGTCAATTCATCAGCCGCCGTTAGGATGCGCACGTGCGTGGGCGAATCGTAAACGTATACCTGCTGTTCCTCGGGCGATATCACCCACGCCGATGTCACGCCGTATTGAAAATACTCGCGCAGCTTGGCCAGCACATCCTTAAACACGTCGTTGGGGCTGATCACTTCGACGGCGAGGTCGGGAACCACGTCCCAGTCGCCAGTCATGGGTACCTCCCGGTCCAACGCCCAACGTGTGGCCGACACAAACGCCACGTCCGGACGACGGCGTAGGTTGCGCTCGGCGTCTAAAATGAACAGCATTTCCGTGACGGATGTGCCCAGCAAATGCTCCTCTACGTAGGGCCCTAATCGACTCTGTAAACGTGACGCAATCCACGTTGTATAGACACTTATCGGCTGTAAATCCACGCGTTGGCCGTCAACAATTTCATAGAGCGGTTCGTCCTGCAAGGGCAGGGCGACCGCATTTTCAGATGCGGTCAGGGTTGGAGACGCCATAGCAAAACCCTTCTACAAACTTAGCAACAAACCTGTTCTGCCGTCTCAGGTTGCCATGGACGCAGCTTTGCATCCAATCGTTCTGCCAAAGTGTCCATCGATATATCCACCATAGAAGCATGAGGGGGAGAAGGATTGATCTTACGCAGATCCCCCTCCCCTATACGCATCCGGGAGCCGCTCACGCCGCCTGCACGCTGAGGTAATACCCGGTGTATTTGCGCAAGTTGATCACGCCGGTATCAAAGATGAGGTATTGTCCCTTGATACCTTGCAGCATGCCCTCTGCCTCTGGCGACTTGTCCAGATTGAACGAGCGGATTTTGCTGGGGTAGATGAGGACCGGATAGGCAATGTTCACCACCGGCTCGTCCAATACCTCCACGGCATCCGCACCAAACTGCGCCGTGACTGCCTCAATGTCGTCGCGGATGTGAGGTAGCAAGTGGTCCCGCTCCTCTGTCAAATTGACGTCAGGCGTCTCGCCCTTGAGCATCGCCCGCCAGTTAGTCGTGTCGGCAACAAAGCGTTTGAGCGCCATTTCCAACAGGCCGGACTGACGGCGCGTCTGCACTTTGAGAATCGGCACGGCCTGGCTGGCGCCCTGATCGATCCAGCGTGTCGGCACCTGGGACGTGCGGGTGATGCCGACTTTGAGGCCCGACGAATTCGCCAGATAGACGTAGTGAGGGATCATACAGTGGCGCTCGCCCCATTGCGGCTCGCGGCAAGTGCCCAGATGATAGTGACAGGTCTCCGGCTTCACGATGCACATGTCACACTGGGCCAGACGGGTACAACAGCGGTAGCAATATCCCTGGGAGAAACTTTTCTTGGTTTTGGCGCCGCAGGCCATACAATGGATCACGCCACGGTAGCTCAACGTCAGCCGGCGGCCCAAGAAAGGGTTCATGGGCAGGTGATCGTCCCCGATGGGCAGACGATAGGCGACCGGCGTCGTCAACTCGGTGGTCATTTTTTCGATCTGTCCGCTCAGCACGAATTCTCACCTCAGGCATGATGTTAACCGGGGACCTCATCGTAGTGATCCCAGTTGCCAATCACGTCGGTTTCATACAACTTCGCGATCTCTGAGTCGGAATACCCCAACAGGCCACCCAGCACCTCCTCGTTGTGCTCGCCCACTTGGGGCGTGGAGCCGACGACCGCCGGGGTGCGGTCGAAATGCCAGAAGTCGCCAGACACAGCAATGCTACCGGCCAGGAAATCGGGGACCTCCACCATCGCCCGGCGCTCCCATGGATGCGGGTCTTGGGCCGCTTGCGCGATGGTATTGACCGGCGCCGCCACCACGTCATGTTGGGTGAAGTGCGCAATCGCCTCTGGCATGGTCATGTTGGCCATCAGCTCCCGTATCGCCGCATTCACGACCTCACCATTGGCGGCCCGCTCGTGGCGCGTGGTAAAGCGCCGATCGTCCTGCCATTCCGGCTTCCCCAGAGCGTTACACACGCGGTGCCAGTGATGCTGGTCGCCGGCGGAAATTAAGACCCAGCCGTCTTTGCAGGGATATTGGCCGCTAGGCGGCGCGCTACCGGCGCCACCCCGCTTCGGCTCGATCCCGGCGCCATGGTAGGCCGTGATGGGAATTTCGGTCATACTGTAGCCCGAGTCCGCCAGACAGACGTCGATGGTTTGCCCCTTGCCGGACATATCCCGCTCGTGCAGGGCCGCCAGGGTGCCAATGGCGGCGTGCAGCGCCGTGGTGCGGTCGATGATGGGCACACCGGCTCGAATGGGCGGCATGCCTTCCTCGCCCGTAACCATGGCGATACCGGCCATGGTCTGGCCGATGGGGTCATAGCCGATCTGGTCCCGGTACGGGCCAAACTGGCCGTAGGCAGAGACGTTGACCATGATGATGCGGGGATTTAGCTCCTTCACGATGCCGTACCCGAACCCCATCTTGTCGATGGTGCCAGGGCGGAAGTTCTGCAGCAGCACGTCAGAAATCTTGATCAATTTGCGCAGGGCGTCCTTGCCTTCTTCCTTGCGCAAGTCCATGCTGACGCTTTTTTTGCCGCTATTGTACTGGACCCAGTAGGCGCTCTGTTTGCGCACCCATGGCGCGTGATACCGGGTTTCCTCACCGCCCAGACGCTCGATTTTAATGACTTCCGCACCCAAGCGGGCCAGCACCTGGGTACAGCGGGGTCCCGCCTGATGGCGGCCCAAGTCGATCACGCGGATGCCATCTAAAGGCCCTTTGCCATCTGCCATGTGCGTCACTCCTTTGGAAAAATGCTGCAGCGCATATTGTTCGGGAAGTTAGGTTGTTCGGATCCCTTCGGCCGCGATGACCACCTCATGCCGTTCCAACCGGCCATTGCCGGTGTAGGCTTCTTTGGGCAACGGGTTCTGATGCGCCAGGCGGAAATCCTCGCTCCCGACCCAGCCATCGAACGCCGCTTTGTCCTGCCAGACGGTCAGCACCACGTAGGGGGATTCTTCATCCGCCGGGCGCAGCACCTGCATACTTACAAAGCCGGGTACCTTGTCGATTTGCCCTGCCCGATCACGGAAACGTTCCTCGAATTGCTCGCCCCATTGTGGAGCGACCGGAACGCGATTGGCGACCACGTACATGCTCTACTCCTTGCGGTTGAGGGTTGATCGGAATCCTGCCGGCACCAGCGGGTAGGAATGGCCCGGGACGTTTTTAAGTGGCGCTTGCCCCGTTGTGCGATACGTGCCCGAACAAAACTAAATTCATATTTTTCCTCTGGAAAAACGATGTCGCTCATTTTGTCCAGGAACTTCATGCGTTGCCTACCCGAGAAAAGTATGGTAAGCATCTGCACCAAGGGTTGCAAGCGCGATGTCGCGTCACCCGGTGGACGCAAAGAGAGGAGAGAGAACCATGAGTGTCGAAAATCCGGAACTCAAAACGTTCATTAAGCGGCTGCAGGATTCCTTCAATGACACGCTGAACGCACTCATCGATTTGCCGTCGGAGTATCTGCAAGAGCCCTGCGGACACGGCTGTGCCCGCGGCGGTTCGGGGCGTGATCTTCTGGTGCATAACATCTTCCATGAAAAGCAGCACACCGGCCAGATCTGGAGCATCCGCGATCAACTCCGAATCCTGCAAGGCTGGGGCAACCAGGACCTGCCTTTGTTGCTGGCCGACTACTACACCTCGCGGGCGCAACTGATTGGGTCGTTGTTTGGCCTGACGGACGAGCAGCTCGACGCCAAGCCGCCCGATGGCGGCTGGACGGCGCGGGAAACGCTTGAGCATGTGCTGGATTGTGATCGGGGCTCGATTGACACGTTGCACGCCGAATTCAAGCAGGCGGCCAGCCAGACGGCTCAGAAATAGGCGGCCGCGCCTGACCACCCCTGCTGGCGCCGGATGGCGCCGCGCTATGCGTCGGCGAGCGGTACGGCCAGGGAGACCCGAAACTCCTCGCCGATGCTGCGCGCAATGTGGCCATGGCCGGTCAAGTCTTCGGCCACCAGGACGTCGCCGGGTTGGAGCCGCCGCTTGGTGCCGTCAGCGGTTTCGAACTCCGCTGTGCCCGACAGGTTGACCACGTATTGACGCCGGGGGGCGGTGTGATAGTCGGAGAAAGAAGGGGAGGTGCGGCGATTTAAGTTGATCGGCCCGTCCCCGATATTGTTGACGATTTCCGCGAACTGGTCCGGGGTCAAGTCCTCAAAATGGGATTCCCCATCGTCGCCGGTATACACTCGGACGATCTGCATGAGTCATTCCTCCTGCGCTGATGGTGGCAAGACGGCGAGAGCCGCCTTCGATCGCTACGGGGCTAAGTTGGCATCTATCATAATGCGTCCTGAGACAGGAGGCAACTGCGTACCCGGATTGCTCATGCCGGCAAGGCGTCGGCATCGAGCAAATTCAGCAGTTCCTGCGGCGTATAGACCGGAAGATGAGCGTGCGAAAAGTCCTTCTTGTTTCTCGTCACGATGACCTCAGCGGCCACGCGTACAAAACAGAACTTTCAAAGGTACTTTTCCTCCAAATACTTCTGATAGTCCCTGAGATCAACCTGAGATTCTTTCAGAGCCCCTTTCAGTTTGTGCACCGCTGGGGTAAGCTCGGATGCTGACTGAGAGCTGGAACTCAAAAGAGAGAAGTATTCCGCCACCAGCTGCGAGACCGACTTGCCCGACGCTTTGGCGTACGCTTTGGCCTGCTTGACGAGCTGCTCGTCGAGGCGAAGCGTGAGTTTCGTTTGCATGCGGACACCCTTCTATTTGACGTATAGAATTTTTCTATATTGTACGTCAGTCATGGCGACAGACGAATATGGCAGCTCTGTCCGGCTGCTACTGTTCGCTGTAGTCCATCATGGAAACGCCGCCGTCGTCGTTAAACCATGGTCGAGGAGGATAGAGAAGATGTAGCGGCGGGTCAACTGTGCTGGTGTGCTAATCTTTACACGGCCAAGCTGAGCCGGATGGCGCGGTTGGCGACGATGACTCTGTCGGCGTACTGGTTGCCAATATTGTTCGAGATGATCAGGGCAGGACGCGTCTTGGCGATTTCAGAACCAACCGTCGGACCAAGATTCATCCAGTATACATCACCACGCTGGGAGAAGCTCATGCAGGCCACCCTTCCCCATCAAGTGCCTGCCAGTCCTGATTCAATTCCTGTCGCTCCCCGCGAGTTGCCTGATACCCTTCGCGCATCCGGGCTTCTAATTCGGCCTGTTCAAGGTGATGGATATGTGCCGTCAGCAGCTCGTTTACCAATTGACTGAACCCACGCGCCGGGACGTATCGTCGTATCCGAGCCAGTAGCGCTTCATCGACGTAAATAGGGGTTCTTGCCGCCATAAATCATCCCCTTATTAGACATCACTAAAAGACATCTATATCGTATGTCCTCATCTTTATGAAGTCAATGCATGTCTTCATTATCATTCATCAAATAGCCCCAACTGACCTGGATGCCCTGAGGCACGCCACGCAATCTTTCGAGGCACACGCCCGCTCTCATCAACCCCTCCTAAATGGTTGATGGTTTTTGCCACTTGAGGTACGCAGTATGTCGTCATTTCTTCTTGAATTTGCTGACTGGTGAAACGCAGCACATTCCAACCCTTCGACTCCAAGTCATTGTTCCGACGATTGTCTGCCCTTGCTTGTTTAGGATTGGCATGCCACGCATCCCCGTCCGTTTCCACATCGATTTTGCCCTTGGCGCAATAGATTGCAAAATCTAAGGCATAGTTGCGTTGTCCAATTTTGACAAATTCTTGTCTTACAGCTTGAATCTATAGGCACTTAAATTCTGCCCATAGCTTGTCCTCTAACGGACTATCATCATACAAATCATTGATTTCGACTGCTTTGATCAATTTCTCCAACGTCGTCGGAATAAAAACGATCCGCCGCCAGCGTCAGCTGATAATAGGAGCTGGCAATCGTTGTAATGGTTCAAGGAAAATCTGGTAGTAGAGTTCATGGCTGTTCTTATTATGAATATCTTTGGGAAGAAGTTGCCAACGCAACAACTGACGAAAATGGCGTACACGAGCATAGTAGGAAATAGAATGGGCTTCTACACCGAAAGCTTTGGTTTGATAAAAGGCGATCCACTGCGGAGGCCAGAATGACTTAAGCCATTTTTCAACGCTACTAGCAGGGATACGATACCAATGCTTTTTTTGAAAAATATCAAAGTCAGACAGATCATTTATAATAGCGACTAAAACTTCACCACGATAGGACATCTTGAACATGAATCCTACGTTAAGCTTCCTATCTGACCACCGAGATCGTCAGGGGCCGTAGTACTCAGCCATGTTGCGGTGGCATGGTTTGTCATGAAAACATGGTTACACAGAATTTATCGTTCGGATGGGGTGGAGAAGCACTTTAACCAACCCGGCGTCAGGCTCCGTTTTCGTTCCCGACGATTTCCGAATCGCGACGCACGTCCGGATACTCACCCCGGCGCAAGCTGGACGTACATCACCCGGTCTCGGATTGTGAGAGGTGAATGTCGGGCGACACATGGCAGGTGAAGATTGTCTGACCACATTCGGAATGTGTGAAGGTGCGGTTAATGACTGGAAAAGCTTTTGATACAATTGGGCAATACTCGTGTGGTTGCCACACTGCGACCGACGACGAAGGAAGACCCCGGTAAGAAAGAATGTTTCAAGCCGCTGATTGGAGCCTTTCTTGCACGAGTTGGTATTCGGGCGACTCCGGATGCAATTTGATGAGGGCTTCTTGCCAGAACGCTTTCGCTTTTTCGATTTCGTCTATCGCTTTGTATATCACCCCGAGATTGCCCAGAGTCCTGCCCTCACCCTGCCGGTCGCCGATCTCGCGGCTGATGGCTAGAACCCGCTCACAAAACTCGACCGCTTTCGCGACCTGCCCCAAGGTGGAGGAGGCATTCCCGAGATTGGCCAAGGCATTGCCCTCACCCTGCCGATCGCCGATTTCGCGGCTGATGGCCAAGGCCCGCTCGTGATGCTCGATGGCTTTGGTGACTTCACCTAAGTCGAAGTAGGTTTTCCCGAGATTGCCCAGGGCACTGCTCTCACCCCGCCGATCACCGATCTCGCGGCTCGTGGCCAGGGCCTGCTCTGCGTTTATTAATGCCTTTTGATACGCACCCAACACACCGTACAGATTCGCCAGCCGTAAGAGCATGCGTCCTTCAGCCTGGCGGTCACGCTGCTCAGGAGGAAGGGCCTGATAGTCCACGAGTAGACCTTCGATTGCCTTGACGCGTTCCCACTTCTCGGCGGCAGGTAAATTTCCCACTTCCCACGCATCCCCTGAAGTGAACGAGGATATCAAAGCTGTCATCTCGGCTGGTGTCGGGTCAAAGTAGTACACCGCGGAGCGGATGGAGAAAAAATCGGGCGCGCCCCGTATGATCGCGGCAAGGACATATTCGGGAACCCACAGCACCAGCGGACAAGGCACGATCTCCGGAAAAGAGTTGCGAGCGGCATTGAGGTTGGCAACGAATGGCGCCGCATGGGCCTCAGCGACGGTTGGAAGGGAGTATTCCAAACCGGAGACAAACACCGCTCCAGGGGGTGGCTGAGCGATGCGAGGTCGCAGCGCATCAAGCAGATGACGGATCGGCTCATCAAAGTGAATCTCCTGTGCCGTGACTTGTGAGAGATGATGTTGGAAATCCTTGATGAGCCGTCTGCGTTGGTTAGGCAAATTACAACAGACAAAGAACAGCTTGAAGCCTTCGGACAACTCCAGCGCACGCGCTAACGTGCACAATTCATCTTTTTCGTCTAGCGCCGCAAGCTCAAATGGTTCGTTACCTGTGAATGGATCGGCACTCATGACGTGGCTCCTTCTGCTAGTTGCCTGTCGATCGCCTTGAACTTTTGCAGTGGACGTACAACTGGATTGACGGCGTACCACGGTTCGGCAACGGCAAACGGGTCTTCATCACCACCATTGATATATTCAAGGACGCTCAGATTATCCAGCATCGCCAGGTAGTCTTCGTCGCCTCCGGGAATCAGCTGATCTTCCGAACGGTCAAGCTGTACTAGCTTTGCCCAATGATGTTCAAGAATCGCGGTACTGTAGTTTCGAACGGTCTGTTGGATAGCCCGATGTGCGGCTTGGAGCGGAATGGGAGTGCCGCTTGCATAGGTACAACTGTTCTGCACGAAATTCATGAGCTGCCGCGTATGTCCACCGCTATAAGTCAACAAAAAATTGAGGGTGTCAGGCGCAAAGACGTCCTCCAGGATGAGATCTCCTAGCCGCTTTTGCAGGAGTTCACGGAGGCTCTGTAGACCCGGATGAAAAGGTTGGCGAGTGCGGCGCTCAATCACTTTGACCATCGGTAATACGAATGGTTCACCATCATAGCGCTGCCCAAGCTGAGGGCCTTCAGCACGGACAAGGCGTAATGGCACAGTATAAATCACATGAGCTTGCAAGCCCGTTAGCTGTGGCGCACGCTCTAAAAATAGTTCCCGGTATGATTCTAACCCTACAGCTTTATTGGCGAAACGGTGAATCTTTTCTAAGCTGTCCAAAATCAAGACAAAGTCTGTATAGGGTGGCTCGCAAGATTCGACTTTGATCTTCTTGAGTTCTAACCGCATCCTGTCAAAAACAATGTTAATCTCCTGTAACATCGTAGACATCTGTGGGTCGAGAGCATGACGTACCTTCTGTCGGGCATCGGGGTCTCGTTTGAGCCGCTGTACTTCAACCTTTGCAAGACCTAGACTCAGCTCGCCCTTGTTGATTTCGACCTGGCTCGAGAAGAATTGCCGAATTTCATTTAACCGTTTCACGAAGTAGCTATCCTCGAGCTCAACTCTTGTCTTGTCTCGCAGGGTCGCAGCTAATTCGGAAACGATGGCAAGCAAGATGTCCGTTGTGTCCATGTCGTAGTCATCCAGGTAATCGCTGACATCAAGCACGATAGGAAAGCAACGCTGATGCATGGATGTCGGCTGGGCAAGCGCGTGGGCCAACGATCCGAGTTCAGAGGATTTGCCGCAGCCAATATGGCCTGTGAACAGAAAACGGAGGTAGGTGTCCGTTAAGGCGAGGCGACGCTGAAATTCCTGCGTCAGCGCACTGCTACCCCGCGCTGCCGCAAGATCGACATAATACTCGGGAGTTGCAGGTTTATAAGGATCGCAGGCGTTGTAAATATGCTTGAGCGCTTCCGCCATCTCATGCTTCTCCAATTGGATACAACCTGGCGCTAGGTATACCATCGTTGGATGCAAGTATAGCCTAAATTGGTGGATTTAATACGGCCCACGGGGAACAGGTGACCATTTTAACCGCATTTTTTCCTCCGTCATGTGCGTTCTACGTCGCTGCTATTCCGGTTTGACGGGTAAAAACACCCCGCCCGTTGGCTTCGCCAAGAGCATCCTGTATCTGCACCACCCGAGGGCCATTGTGACGCACTGCGACCTCCACACGCTGTCCCGGCAAAACGCTAAACTCCCGTTCGCCATCGAGGGCAATCGTACAGGGGTGCTGCTGAATCGTAAGACGCTGGCCCAAAGGCAGGAGCCGCCACTCGGCAATCGCCACGGGGCTCACCAGCCCCGGCGCCACGGGCGCCAGCACGGTTGGCCCGCCAGAGCCGAGGCGGAAGTACAATCCCGCGTCGTCCGCCATCGATACGGGGTGGAGCCGAGAGCCGATAGACGAGAGGCCGATACTCAGCGGTTCGGCGCGGGTGAGAATCACGGCGTGCAGGGAGGTCATATCCCACACCGCCCGGGAGGCCACAAACCGCTCCTTGGAAATGGCCACATCAACGAGCGCGATATCCTGCAAGGCCCCATCCAGATACACCTCGATGCGTTTGCTCGTTACCGAGACGGCATCCGCCGGCACCCAACCCTGCGCCACCACACCCGCCGCCAAACCGGCCAGCGTGCCCTCGACCATGGTGGGAAACACGTTGTTAGTCCCCGTCGAAATCGGCGCCAGAGGCACCGGGCCACAGCCCTTGGCCACGGCCCGGTTGGTGCCGTCACCGCCTAAGGTCACCAGGCAGCCAACCCCCATGCGGGCCATGCGGGCTGCCGCCTGGATGGAGTCCTCCGCAGTATGTTGCACCGGCATATCCAAGAGCTGCAGCGCTAACGAGAGACCCGCATCGTCTCGCGCCCGCCGGCACAGATGGGAGGGATCGGGCATGGCCACCACCCGTCGCACGCCGACGGACTCCAGGCCAAGGAGGACGCGCCGGATGATGTTCACCTTCTCCGACGCCGGCACACCCCGGCCATGGGCGACCAGGCGGCGGATGTCTGCACTCGCCGAAGGATTGGCGATAAGACCGACGATAGCCACGAACGACGTCCCTTCAGAGCTAGGCATTAGGAGACGCGACCATCCACCAAGGGTCCTCCAGATAGGTCTTGACGTCCTTCAAGAACGCCGCCGCCGGCGCGCCATCGATGACGCGATGGTCAAAGGTGAGGTTCAGGAACATCATCGAGCGCTTGGCGATTTCCCCTTCATGCACGACGGGCTTCTCGACCACTCTGCCGAGGCCCAGAATACCCACTTGAGGCGGGTTGACGATGGGCGTAAAGGCGTCGATGTCGTAGGCCCCCAGGTTGGTAATGGTGAACGTGCCCCCCGTCACCGCGTCGTAAGATGCCTTGCCATCTCGCACAGTCGTGGCCAGTGCACGGGCCTCGGCAGCGATCTCTGCCAAGCTTTTGCGATCCGCCCGGCGAATAGTGGGCACGATCAGCCCCTCCTCCAGGGCCACCGCGATACCGACGTTGATCTCATCGGCCAGCTCGATCGCATCCTGCCGCTGCAGGGCATTCATGCGGGGATGATCTTGTAACGCCCGAGCCGTGGCTTTGACCGCCAGATGCAGCGGGCTGAGGCCGCCGTCTGTCCATTGGCGCGACAGCCCGGCGCGAATGTGCATGGCGTCGGTCATATCGGCCTCGGTGCTGAGGGTGAGCTGGGCCATGGTTTGCAAGCTGGTCAACATGCGCGTGGCGATGGTCTGCCGCATCCCGGTCATGGGGATCATCTGTGCTTGCGGCTGCGCCTGCGCCGTGATCGCCTGCTCCACATCGGCAATGAGAATCCGGCCCCTGGGACCGGAGCCCTGCACCTGGGCCAGATCAATGCCGTGCTGTCCCGCCAGACGCTGGGCGGCAGGCGTCACCTGCACCTGCACCCGCTCGGCTGGCGCGACTGCCGGTGCGGTGCTGGCCGCCTGTATGGCGCGCTCCACATCCTGGAGCAGAATTCTGCCACCGGGGCCCGTCCCCTGCAGCTGCGCCAGGTCAAGGTGGTGTTGCCGCGCCAGGCGTCTTGCCGCCGGCACGACCTGCGCTGCGACCTGGCCATCAGATGGCGCCGGAGCAACCGTGGGTGACGAAGCCGCGAGCGCGGCCGCAGGGACGGCTGCGGCCGCAGGAGCCCCAGATGGGCGAGGCACCTCCTCCCCCGGATCGGCCACAATGCACAGCACGGTCCGAATGGGGATGGTGGCGCCTTCGGGCACCAGGATATGGGCGAGGATGCCCGACTCGGTCGACTCCAGCTCCGTCTGGATCTTTTCGGTCTCGATCTCTACCAGAGGCTCACCTTCCTGAATCGAATCGCCCTCCTGTTTCAGCCAACTGATGACGATGCCATCTTGCATCTCCATGCCCCACTGGGGCAAGACAATTTCCTTGGCCATGCCGACCCTCCTTACTCCATCGTGACTCTGGCGGCGTCGGCAATGGATTCGGCCGTGGGGTAGCACAAAGGCTCAAGGGCCGTGCTAAAGGGGATATGGACATTGGCCGTGCCCAAGCGCTGCACCGGCGCCTGCAACGTCCAAAACCCTTCCATGGCTACGAGGGCGGCGATTTCGCTCGCGGCGCTACAGGTCTTATGGGCCATATCGACCGTCACCAGCCGCCCGGTCTTGGCCACGGAGTCGAGAATGGCCTGCTTGTCCAGAGGCACCAGCGTACGCGGGTCCAGCACCTCGGCAGAGATGCCCTCCTCGGCCAGGGTCTCGGCCGCTTGCAACGCGCGCGCCACCATGCCGCCGATCGCCACGATGGTCACATCGCTGCCCTCGCGCTTGATGTCGGCTTCGCCAAAGGGGATGGTGTACGCCTCCTCCGGCACGTGGCCACGCGCCCCCAGGATGGTGCGGTCCTCGCAGAAGATGGTCGGGTCATCATCGCGGATGGCCGTCTTCAGCAGCCCTTTGCCGTCGTAGGCAGTACTCGGAAAGACCACCTTGAAACCCGGCACATGCATAAAGATGGGATGGGAGCGGTCCGAGTGGTGCGCCGCCATGCTACCGCCGTAGTACATTGACATACGGTAAACGATGGGCAGATCCACCTGGCCACCGAACATATAGCGCATCTTCGCCGCCTGGCTGATCAAGGAGTCCATCGCCACCCACAGAAAACAGGACGCGCTCTCGACAATGGGCCTAGTTCCTACCGCGGCGGCGCCCACGGCGGCACCTACGAACGCGTTTTCCGACAGGGGGCAGTCAAACACGCGGTTTTCTCCGAACTCGCTGAAGAGCCCGCCGGAAGCGCCGTACACGCCTGACCGAATGTCTTCACCCATGATGAACACCCGTTCATCGCGCCGCATCTCTTCCCGCATGGCCTCGTTCAGGGCCTGGGTGAGCGAAATGTCCCGTGTCTCTGTCTGTATCGCCATCTGTCACCTCCTCCTACCCGGATAGGTTGGTGTCCTCGCGCCCGGTTTATTCCAAGGGAATCGGGTTGGCGAACATATCGTCGAAGAGCTCTGAGGGCTCAGGATAGGGGCTTTGGCGAGCGTATTCGACCGCCTCCTCAACTTCCTGCGCCACCTCCGCCTCGATCTGGTCGATCTCCGCTTGGGTGGCCATGGCCTGCGACAATAGCCGTTCTTTGTGGATGGGGATGGGGTCGCGCTGTTTCCATTGCTCGACCTCGTCATCCTCGCGGTACGAGGCCCGCACGATACGGCCCAGGCCGAGAGAGTGGTCGTAGTAGCGGTAGGTTCGGCCCTCGACGAGGGATGGCCCCTGGCCTTCCCGAGCCCGCTTCACCGCCTCCGACACCACTTCGTGCATGGCGATGACATCCTGGCCGTCGACGAGCACGCCGGGGATATTGTAACCTGCGGCCCGATCGGCGATGTTTTCCGTGGCCACCATGTCTTTAAAACTGCTGGTCACGGCATATTGGTTGTTCTCACACAGGAAGATCACCGGGAGCTTCCAGATGGCGGCGAGATTGATGGACTCATGGAAAGCGCCCTCGTTGCTGGCGCCATCGCCAAAGAACGCCACCGCGACGCGGTCGTTGCCCTGCAGCTTGCTGCCCAGCGCCGCGCCTACAGCCGTGGGAATCGACGAGCCCAAGATGCCCGATTCGCCCAGGATGCCGACGCTGAAGTCGGCCAAGTGCATGGAGCCGCCTTTGCCCTTGCACAAGCCCGTGCGCTTGCCCAACAGCTCCGCCATCGCCTTTTTGACGTCGCCGCCCTTGGCGATGGGATGGCCATGGGAGCGGTGATTTCCCGTCATCCAGTCGTCGGACCGCAGGGCTAGGCAGGCGCCCACGGCGACCGCCTCTTCACCGATATAGGAATGCGCCGCGCCGACAATCTCCCCCCGCTCGACCAGCCGTATGACTTCCTCCTCGAAGAGGCGGATACGCACCATGCGTCTGAGCATCTCCAGCAGTAATGTTTTGTCCAATGCCATGGCCTCCTCCTTCATGCCATCTGCCGTCCAAGAATTTTATAGGTCACAACGTCGTGCTGATCGCGTATTATTGTAGGGTCAAGCGCTAAAGTCAACCGATTCGATGCCATGAAGGGAGGCGAATATGGTAACGGCGGGTACAGGCAAGTACACCTACGAGCTGGTCGAAGACTGGGCTAGGCTCCCCGAGGGCTGGACCCTGGGGCAAACGGGCATTGTTACGGATTCGCGTGACCGGGTCTATTTGTTCAACCGCAGTGACCATCCCTTGGTCGTTCTTGACCGGGACGGGACCTTTTACGCTTCGTGGGGCGAAGGCGTGCTGTCGTCCGCGCACGGGATGTTCATCGATGGGCAGGAAAACATCTACCTGCCGGTCATGAACTCGCACGTGGTGCTGAAGTACAGTTCTGCCGGCAACCTCTTGATGACCCTGGGCACCTGGGACCAGCCGTCGGAGACCGGCTGGTCGGGGAATTATAGCGATCCGGTGAAGCAGGCCGCCGGTCCCTTCCACCGCCCCACCGATGTCGCCATGTCGCCTTCGGGCGACCTGTATATCTCCGATGGTTACGGCAACGCCAGGGTGCATCGGTTCACGGCAGATGGCGAATTACAGGCGTCCTGGGGCGCGCCGGGCAAGACCGCGCCGGGCGAGTTCCACGTGCCGCACGGGGTCTGGGTGCATACCGATGGCCGCGTGTTCGTGGCGGACCGCGAGAACAATCGCATCCAGATCTTTTCCCCGGATGGGAAGTTCTTGACGCAGTGGACGGATCTCGCCCGCCCTTGCGACATCTATATCGACAATGACGAAGTCGTGTATGTCCCGGAGCTGGACGGCTTGATGACGATCCTGAAGATCGATGGGCAAATCCTGGCGCGCTGGACGAGCCCGACGTTTGCCGGCGCGGGCGATGGCGGGCATGCGGTCTGGGTGGACTCGCATGGCGATGTGTACATCAACCAAAACCAGGAGGGGCGGCGCTTGCTGAAGTATCGGCGGTGTGGTTAATCGGCGGAAACTCGCCCCCCATGCCTCCATCACAACACGAGGCCCTCCGGTATCCCGTCGAGAGGCAGAGGGGGCGCCATCGGAGCCGACTCAAGGTCATGAAGAGCGGCGCCTGCTTGACAATATCTGGGGATGCGTGCAAAAATGCGCCTCATCGTTGAGGATGAAGTCGGCACAGTCGCTTTGTCAGGTCGATGTTTGTTTTTAACTCAAACAAAATTAATGGACTATAAATATCTATCGAAAACCGTGTTGGAAGCCCGTATCCCTATGGTGTTAGGCGCAATGAACAAGGAGATGCTCCAATGAGAGGTGGTCGTGGCGGCTTTGGTGGGCGAGGCGGTCGTGGCGGCTTTGGTGGGCGAGGCGGTCGTGGCGGCTTTGGTGGGCGAGGTGGCATGTGGGGTCCATGGCGCTGGTTCTGGCCTGGTCCATCTACGCTATTAATGCTTGGCGGCACCGCGGCGGCCATCAAGCTCTACCAGAACGATATTGAACGCATTGAGCAAGCTACCCACCGATCGGTCAACGACCTCACAGAAGAAGAACTGCTGGCGGCCATGCGGCGGCTGGGTATCAAAAAGCTGGAACTGGATGCCGAGGACAGAGCGACGTTGCAAAAAAACGCCACAAACACCACAACGGTAACCGATCTAGAACAACTTGAGAAGCTGGCTGAAATGGTGTCTAAAGGGTTGATCACGGAGGAAGACTACGAAGCCAAAAAGAAGCAAATTTTGGGACTATGAGAGGGCTGTTCAGCTCTCACCGGCCTCGGTCCACTTAGCGCCCTGCGGGCGGACTTTTGATCGTTGACAGGCAGAAAGATATATTCTTGCTTGAAATTGGCGCCCACGAGGAAGTCTATTAGGGCTGGAAAGGCGCGAGGCGTCGTCTCTTTCCCCAGCCCCTGTCGTGAACATAACGAAGCGCGGGGCGCCAGGTCGGTAGGCTACGGTTGGCGGCCGGTATAACAGAGCAGTTGCGTTTGCGCGTCGGCCCCGGCAGGTGGCTCGATCGCGGCGCTGAATCGGCCAGGTTGACGCAATGCCTCTTCGGGGATAGTTTTGATCCCTTCAAGCTGAATTTGGCATATCGCCTCGGGCAAGGTCTCGTCGGCGCCGATGGCCCGGGCCAAATCCCAGGTGTGAATCAGCGCATCGCCAATCGCGGGTCCGGCCATAAATTGCTCCGCCGGCATCGGCGTGTCCACTATTTTTGTTAGCGCGCCTTCCGCCTCGTACGCGACGAGAGCGGCGGCGTGAACGGAGTTCCAGACGCTGACCAGATCGTCGCCCGGTGGCGTATCGATCGCGCCGCTAGCGCCAAGGAGCCTTGGCGTCATACGTTGCACATCGATGACATGTTCAACCAACTGGCGCACGGTGAATTCGGTGCACGGCGTCGCCTGATCCCACTGCCCCTCTTGCACGGCATGGAGCCGTTGGGACAAGCCATCCGTTACCTGTTTCCACCGCTCGAGAATTTCGCTCATGATAACCTCCTTGTGTGTTGACGTTTGCCTCGGAATGCGTTGCGCGAAGTGTATCGCATCTTTGCCCGGAATCGTACATGTTAACCGAAAATTCATGTTTGTCAGGTGTCGTCGTGGGTTTCGTGCTAATATAGTGGCCGTGAACACGGGGTGAAAGCAGGCGAAGGGAACACATGATGAAACTTGCTGGCGTCGTCTCCATTGGGAGTTATACGGCTGCGGATCTGGCGCGTAAAAAGCGTAGCTTGCAAACGGTGCTACATCCTGAGACTCAACTGGACATGTTCGCCGCCGACAGCGGCGTGCCGTACATCGAGTCGAGCCTGGAATTCTATCTCTCCGAAGCGGCCGTGGCCCGCAAGGTCGTCGAGGTGGCCGGCATGGGCTATGACGCCGTGGTGGGCACGGCCTTTCTGGACAATGGTCTGGATGCGGCCCGGGAATTGGTCGACATTCCGGTGGTGGGACCGGCCAAAACGACACTGTATATGGCGGCGACCTTGGCCAACAAGTTCGCCGTGATCATGGCGGCCGGCGATTTGCCCAAGCATGTCTGGGCCTTTGCCAAGGTACTGGGCGTGGCGGACCGGCTCGTTGGCATTTCGAGCCTAAAATGTACGGTAGCGGATTTTTTGCACGATGAGGATAACGCGGTGGCCATGACCGTGGCCATGGGCCGGCAACTCATGGAAGACGCAGGGGCCGAAGCGCTGGTTTTGGGCTGTGGCGCCACCACCGGCCTGGCCTCACGCGTGGCTCGTGAGCTGGGGATTCCGATCCTCGATCCCGGCCTCACGGCCGTCAAATACGCCGAGATGCTGGTGGCGCTCGGGCTGAGTCACAGCAAACGCGCCTATCCGTCCAATCCCCGGGTCCTGCAATTGCTGGCGGAAATGACGGCGACAGAGGGGGCATAGTTTTTAGCTATCAGCTATCAGCTATCAGCTATCAGCCAAGACGCTGGAAGAGGACATCTTATATCTTCTTTTTATCTGATAGTCCATAACTCTTCATTAGTTATCAGCTAAGACTCTAGAAGAAGACATCTTATATCTTCTTTTAGCTGATAGCTGATAGCTGATAGCTCTTTTTCACGGGGTGCAGGCGGCACGTCGCGAGGACGGTTGCGCGGTAGACACGGTCTGAATCCGTCCCTCTCCAGCGGCTGGGTAGGTGGCGGCTGTCACCTGGCCTTGGAGATCCTGGGTAATATAGTGTACCAGGGCTTGCTGGGCAGAGACGCCAAGCGAGGTGAACGGCGCCCCACGGAAGGGATACTGATCGCCACCACGGGCCAGGAAATTGATCGTCGCCATCGTGAGGGCTGGTGCGCCGGCCACGACGTGCCCGTGACGAATGATCGGTGTGCCATCGGCCAGTATCATCTCCTGTACGCGCGTTCCTGCGCGTCACCACGTTGCCCTGCTTATCGAGCTGTTGCGGTGTGCCCGTTGGCGTCCAGCACAAATGGAAACCGGCAATCTGGGCAAAACGGCCGTCTGTCCGTTCGACGCGTGACACGGCGTTTTCGAGAATGGCTTTGACCTGTGTGGCGGGGACATGCGGCACGATCGTCACGAAGTTGGGGAAGGGGAGCATGCCGAAGGTATCGAGTTCGGTGAGCGCGCCTGGGGCGATCACGGCATCGTTGCGGATGCCGTCACCATTGTGGAGGGCGATGCTGGGCTTTGGCAAACCGAAGCGCGCTGCCAATCGCGTCGCCTGCGCAAGCACGGCGTCGGCAATCAGGTTGCCCTCATTGGTTTCTTGCGTCCGTACCGAGCGGCGCCGCCCATCCAAGTCAACGTCTGTGCGTCCGATGACATGTGAGGCCAAGGCCTTGACGGCCTGCTGTACGGGTTCGGTGACTTGGGCTTGGACCCGGGGATGGGGCGCCACCGCATCCTCGTGTTCCCCTCCGGCTACGCGCACAGGGCCACTGGCCCTGTCGATCGCGACCATGGCGCCCGCCGCATCGAATTCGACGATTAACCGCCCGACATAGCGATAGCCGCCGCGCGTGGTCACCACCGGCAGGGACGTGCCATCCGCGTCTGTGGCCATCAATGGATAGGGCCGTTGCGCCGTATCTCCGGGCAGGAGCCGCGCGTCCGCCGGCGCTAAGAGTTCGTTACCCCCGCCGGAAATCACCACGTCCACGCCCCGGAGTTGGGGTACAAGCGCCAGGTCTGTGTCAATGCCTTGTAAGTGACTGATCAGGATAATTTTGTTAATGCCTTGTGCGGTCAGCGCCCGCACTTCTGCTTGCACCGCTGCGGCCACATGATCGTCGACGGCCACCTGGCGCGGACTGGAGACGTAGGGGAGCTGTGGCGTCGTGGCGCCCACAATGCCGAGCCGCTCCCCGTTGGTCTCGACAATGGTTGAGCGCACAATGCGGCCGGCTTTGACTAATGCCTGTAACCGGGGTTCATCGTGAAACGTCAGATTGGCGCTGACAAAGGGGGTGGATGCTGTACCGGTGATGAAGTCGGCAAACACGTCGGGACCAAAATCAAACTCATGATTGCCAATGGCGATGGCATCGTAGCCGATCAAGTTCAGCGCCAGGCTATCGAAGAATGGGACGCCGCGTGTCAGGCTGGCCTTGAAGATAGGCCCGGCAAGGAAATTGTCCCCCGAAGACAGCATGATGACGCCTCGCGTGACGGTGCCCGCTCCCGTCAACGCTTGGTGTTTGAGCTGGTGCACCAGCGTGGCAAAGCGTGCCACGCCACCAAAATCTCTGAGTTTCTTACCGGAGTCGATGAGCTGTGATTCGCCGTCATTGTTGTGTAAAATCGTGAGACGGAAATGTCTTGCCGCCTGTGTCGCGGTGACGTCCCATGCGCTTAGGCCGGTGAGCATCACCGCCAGGCTCGCCAAGCTTAGCGCGCATAAACCCAGGTAAAATACGACTCGCGTGTGACCTTTTCATGACGTATATCTCCTCTATTGTGATTCCTGCAAGTCCGTGTTTCTGCCTCGCTCGTGATCCCTTTCCCTGCCGCACTCTACCAGAAAATCGGATGGGGTCAATTCCACTCACCCTGTTCATAAAGGGGGGACGCGAGCAAGCCAGGCTTGACTGGGTGGGTCACGATGATACGCTTGCAGGCTGTCAGGCGCCGTACCGATGTGGCAGCACAACATATGACAGGGGGAGAGAGACATGGGCAGACTCGATGGA
This sequence comes from uncultured bacterium, assembly GCA_965178525.1. Classification (GTDB taxonomy): domain Bacteria; phylum Tectomicrobia; class Entotheonellia; order Entotheonellales; family Entotheonellaceae; genus CBCXVS01. The sequence goes on from CBCXVS010000039.1 coordinate 27,167, forward strand.
AAAGTCGCATTGATTAGCGGTGGGGCCCGAGGCCAGGGGGCTGCGGAAGCGCAGCTTTTCACCCGGGAAGGCGCAAAAGTGGTGTTTGGCGATATCCTAGACAATGAGGGGAAGGCGGTAGAGGATGCGATACGCGCGCAGAGCGGTGACGCGACGTACGTGCACCTGGATGTGACGAATGAGAACGATTGGGTGGAGGCGGTAGGCACGGCGGTCAACCGCTATGGCAAGCTGGATATTTTGGTGAACAATGCGGGCATTGTGATTCGCAAAAGCATTGAGGAAACCACTGCCGACGACTGGGACCGCATCATGGCCGTGAATGCCAAGGGGGTGTTTCTGGGGACGAAATACGCTATTCCGGCCATGCGGCAGGCTGGCGGCGGATCAATTGTGAACATCTCGTCGATCTCGGGCTTGGTGGCCATTGGGCCGCCGGCTTATATTGCCACCAAAGGGGCGGTGCGCATGTTCACCAAGGTCACCGCAGTCGAGCATGCCAAAGACAATATCCGGTGCAACTCGATCCACCCCGGCGGCGTCGATACGCCGATGCGGCAGGAGGGTCTGACGGACATGAGTGCGGCTGAGCGCGACGAACGCCTACGGCGTGTCCCGATGGAGCGGGTCGGGACGCCGGACGAGATCGCATACGGGGTGCTCTATCTAGCCTCAGATGAGGCGGCATTCGTCACGGGTAGTGAGCTGGTGATCGACGGCGGCTATATTGCACAGTAAGGGCGTTGGCTATTGGCAGCTTGGTCTTGATGCGGGGCGGCCCTTGGTTTAGAATGGGGCCTGCCCCGACCTGGGGAACGTTTACATAGGCGTCGTCATGCCGTGCCGGCGGCGCCCGGAAATGAGGAAAAACGTCTTTTCCTCAGTCCTCAGTCCTTTTTTCATAGGAGTAGCGAAACAAAATTCAATTTATATCCCCTGGAGAGAGACATGGCCCGTATTGGAGCCGGTGAGGGAGACGCATGGGGTGGCCTGTGAGGCGCTGAAAGAGGGGTAGCCATTTGGACAACGAAACCCTGGTAACCGTGAACAACCTGGTCAAATACTTCCCGGTGACCCGGGGGCTGATCCTGGAGCACAAGATCGCCGATGTCAAGGCGGTGGATGGAGTGAGCTTTTCGATCAAACCGGGCGACACGCTGGGGCTGGTGGGCGAGAGTGGGTCGGGCAAGACCACGGTAGGCAAGTGTCTGCTGCAGATTTATCCCCCCACAGCGGGCGAGGTGTATTTCGAGGATACGAATTTATGCCAGCTCGATAGCGTGCAGTTACGCCAAATGCGGCGCCACATGCAGCCCATCTATCAGGATCCGTATAGCTCGCTCAATCCCCGGATGACCGTCGCTGACATCGTGGGCGAGCCCATGTTGGTGCACGGTATCGCCCGGGGTAAGGAAATCCGGGATCGTGTCAGCGAACTCTTGCAGTTGGTGGGACTGGCGCCGTATATGGCGCAGCGCTATCCGCACATGTTCAGCGGCGGCCAACGCCAACGCATTGGCATCGCTCGGGCCTTGGCCTGTCAGCCGAGCTTTTTGGTCTGTGATGAGCCGGTGTCGGCGCTGGATGTCTCCATTCAGACGCAGATTATCAACCTGCTGATGGAGCTGCAGGAGCAATTCAATCTGACGTACCTCTTCATTGCCCACGACCTGTCAGTGGTGAAATACATCAGCCAGCAGGTCGCGGTGATGTATCTAGGGAAAATCATGGAAATTTCCCCCAGTGAAGAACTCTACTATCAACCGCTGCATCCCTATTCCCGAGCTTTGCTCTCCGCTGTCCCCATTCCCGACCCGGAAGTGGAACGGGCCAGGGAACGGCTCGTCCTGACTGGGGAGATCCCGAGCCCGCTCAACCCGCCCTCAGGCTGTAGCTTTCACCCCCGCTGCCCGGAGCGCCTGCCCATCTGCTCGGAAGAGGCGCCGCCCCTGATCGACCAGGGCGGCGGGCATTGTGTGGCCTGCCATCTGTACACTTCGTGATGCCTGCCGGCGGTGCGAGACGGGTGTAACCGCGTGTGAGGACATGGGTCTTGACTTAGTCCGATTTTTTATTAGACTGAGTTTGTACATCACAAACGATTTGATGAATTGGAGAAGCCATGCCTCAGTACTCGACGCACGAAGCCAAAACACATCTCTCACGGCTCCTTGACATGGTACTCGCTGGCGAGGAAGTCGTGATCGCTCGGCGCTCCGAGCCGATCGCCAAGTTAGTGCCTTTCCGGCCAACACAAACCCCGTCAAAGCAACGCCCCGTCGGTATCCCAACTTCAGCTCCTGTAGAACTGTCGGAAGACGCCTTTGCCCCACTCGACGAGCAGGAGCTGCAAGCGTGGGGGCTGTGAATTGAAAATCCTCCTGGATACATGCACCTTGATCTGGTTGGCGAGTGATCCCGAAAAACTCGGCAAGCCAGCCAGCGCACAGATGGCTGACATGACCAACGACTTATTTTGTAGTGATGTGAGCGTGCTCGAAATCGCCTTGAAATACACCCGTGGCAAAATTAAATTACCAGCGCCGCCACGTGACTGGATTGACGAGCAGATCGACCAGTGGGGCATTGGGAACGTCGCGGTGGATCGCCGTATCATCTATCGCACCACGGAGCTGCCGCTACATCATGCCGACCCGTTCGATCGGCTTCTCGTCGCCACATGTTTGGAACGATCCATGGTGATCGCGACGCCTGATGCTGCCATTCATCGCTACCCAGTTAATTGGATGTGGAAATGACGATCTAGGTTCCGAAGTTTGCTCCCAATCATTCACGCTCCCACGCATTCAGGAGAGAGATATGAGCTATGCAGCCATCAACTTGGCGGACAAACTCGCGCAGTTTTCGGAACATTGGTCGCCGAAAATCGTGGCGCAGATGAACGATTACCATTTCAAGGTGGTGAAACTCCAAGGCGATTTTACCTGGCATTGTCACCCGGAGACGGACGAAGTGTTTATCGTCCTGGACGGCGCCATGACCATCGCGTTTCGTGATGGCCAAGTCGACCTGAAAACGGGAGAAATGTTTGTGGTGCCCCAGGGCGTGGCGCACAAGCCCTACGCCGAAAAGGAATGCGCGATGATGCTGATCGAACCCGCCGGTACGATCAACACGGGCGATGCGGGAGGGGCGTTGACCGCGGCCGATAACGTGTGGCTATAGCGCGTCGCGACCATTGTGGAACCCCATTGCGAGTTTTGCTATTATGAGCCGCATTGCGTGCCGTCCGTGAGGCGATGGGATACGCTTGGCAGATTCCGTTGCGAGAGGAGACCGTTGTGAGCACCAGCATTACCGCATACAATCCCTTTGCCGGAGCCGTCAAAGAATCGCCGTATCCCTTTTATGACTGGCTGCGTCAAGAACAGCCAGTCTATTACAATGAACCACAAGATTTCTGGGCGCTGAGCCGGTACGAAGACGTCGTCTGGGCCGCTCGTACACCGGAGATCTTCTCGTCTGCCCAAGGGGTCGGCCCGGACAAGCGCTATGGGCTGAGCATGATCTCGAATGATCCGCCGTTGCATACGCGGCTGCGCAAACTGGTCGCCAGGGCATTTACGCCCCGCCAGATCGCGTCCTATGCCCCCTGGATTCAGGCCATCATCGACGACTTGCTCGACGCGGTCATCGCCAAAGGGTCGTTCGAACTCGTCGACGACCTGGCCATTCCGCTCCCGGTGACCGTGATTTCGTTCATCTTGGGCGTGGAGCCCGAGTATCGCCACGATTTCAAGCGCTGGTCCGACGATGTGGTCGAATTTAGCGCTGGCACGGCGCATGGTTTTCCGCGCGAGAAATTGCGGGAGAGCTGGAATGAGTTCCGCGCCTATTTTTCTGAGATGATGGAAAGGCGCCTGCGTTCGCCCCAAGACGATGTGGTAACGCTCCTGGCGCATGCCGATGATGAAGGCGACTCGCTGACGGTGCTCGAGTTTCTCAATTTCTGCCAGCTTCTCCTGGTGGCCGGCAATGAGACGACGACGAATCTGATCTCGAATGGTATCGTGGCGTTTCACGCCTTTCCCGAGGAAGAGCGGAAACTGCGGCAGTGTCCTGATCTGGCCGCGAGTACTGTGGAAGAGGTGCTGCGCTATGACACCCCGGTTCCGATCACCTACCGCACGACTACCGAGGACATCACGCTCCGTGGCTCGACGATTCCGGCCGACAGCAAAGTCGCGTTTCTCTGGGGCAGCGCCAACCGGGATGCCGAGGCCTTCCCGGAGCCGGATCGCTTCGATATTACCCGCACACCGAACAAACACGTTGCCTTTGCCTCGGGTATTCATTACTGTCTCGGCGCGCCCTTGGCCCGCCTCGAAATGCGGCTGACCATAGAGACCCTCATGCGGCGCATGCGGCGTCTCGAGATCGACCCGGATGGCATCTGCGAACGCACCGATAATCCGCTCCTACGCGGTATGAAGCGTCTGCCGATGGTGTTTGAACCCGCCTAGCGAAAGTACTCAAAGGGAGAAGGGAAGGACTGAGGCTGAGTGCTCTGCTTGATCTCCTTCCTCTGGAGGTGAGAAGGCTCTGACACCAGAAGATGTATCACGACTTTGAGAATGGCTAGAATCGAATTCAGTACACCACGAAATCTTCCTGCTGGAGTATCCGATGGCCAGCATAGGTTTTCGCCTCTACTTGATCTTGCTGATACTCGTTATCCAACTTACGCCTTGCATGGCCCAGATCAATAGCCGCATCACGCCTGATGGTAGCTTGGGAACGAATGTGACCTCGGATGGTACTTCTCACACCATTGCAGGCGGCACCATCCACGGCTCGAATCTGTTTCATAGCTTTGACCGGTTTGATGTCGGCACCGGCGATACGGCTCACTTCATTGGACCTGGTCACATCGATCATATCTTGAGTCGCGTCACGGGCGGGAGCCGGTCCATGATTGATGGCACGATACACTCCGAGATTCCTGGCGCCGATCTGTTTTTGCTCAACCCGTCCGGTGTGCTGTTTGGCCCGCATGCCTTTTTGGTTGTGCAGGGCTCATTTCATGTCAGCACGGCAGATGTGGTGCAGTTTAGCGATGGTGGGCGTTTGGTGGCTGACCGATCTGCTGAGAGTATTCTCAGTGTGGCGAACCCTGTGGCCTTTGGCTTTTTAAAGGACAATCCGCAAGGCATCCGCATTGATGGGAGTGACCTCAGGGTGCCCACAGGTCAAACGTTATCAATAATTGGTGGCGATATCGACATGAACGGGAGGGTGGTAGAAGTCGGAAACCTGTCGAGAGGTGGCCTGTCAGCACGAGATGGACAGATTCTCATCACCAGTGTGACCTCACGTGGCGAGGTCGCATTGAGTTCCAACGGGCTTCGTTCAAGCCATGAGATGGAGAACGCCGTTACGAATGGCGCCATCACGCTGTCAGATGTTCGGCTCACCGTGAGTGGGCAGGGGAGTGGCATGATAAGAATTCGCGGTGGCAATATTTTGCTTGAAGATAACAGTCATCTGACAGCAAATGCGGGAGGCAGAGAACCAGGCGTTCCGGGTGGGATTACCATCGATGCAACAGATACGGTAACTCTAATTGAGCACAGCTCGATTCAAAGTATTGCCGGAACGAACAACACTGGCAACATCACTGTGACGGCAAGAAACATCGTGCTGGGCGAAGGGAGCAGTATATCCAATCTTACGGCGTTCCGTTCAGGTGATGCTGGCAATATTACGATCCGGGCTAGCGATATTATATTGGTTACCGACAACAGCCAAATCGTAGCAAGGTCAGCCGTATCTGCATCAGGCTCCACCGGGGATATACTGATGCCACCGGTAATGCGGGCAGTATCACGGTACGCGTCGGCGATACCCTCACGATCACCGGTAGCAATTCTTTTGGTCGCGCTAGCGGAATCTATGTAGGAACTGAAAGTCAACTATCGGAAGCAGGCGCTTCCGGGGATGTGCTGATCGAAGCCAACGTCTTGACACTCGCCGACGGCGGGCGGATAGATAATAATACCTTTGGCCCCAGTCAGGGTGGCAGTGTCACCATACGCGTTCGCGATACCTTCACGATCACCGGTAGCAATCCTCTTGATGACGGCTTTCCTAGTGGGATCGTAGTACAGGCGAACCGGGGGTCAGGCTCCGCTGGGGATGTGCGGATCGACGCCAACGTCTTGATACTCGCCGACGGTGGGTTAATCAGTGGTAGTACATTTGATACAGGTGATGGTGGTAGCATTACGGTACGCGTTCGCGATACCTTCACGATCACCGGCAGTAATCCTTTTGATGGCTCCCCTAGTCGCATCTCTGCAAGTTCCTTTGGCGCTAGCAAAGGCGGCAATGTAACGATCAATGCCAGGGAACTCCGGCTCGCCGAAGGCGCTCAGATCGCCGTAGGAAGTACACGTAGTGGCAATGCTGGCAATATTAGCATCACGGTAACGGAGACCTTTGTGAATGACGGTAGCGAGGTGAGAACAAGCGCGATGCAAGCCGATGGGGGTGATATTGACATTACAGCCCGATTCATCTACCTGCGAGATGGCCAGATCACGACGTCGGTTAGCGGTGGCGATGGAGCTGGCGGCAATATCACCCTGAATGCCCGAGTCGGGTTGCTGGAGGGAAGTGATGTTCGAGCGAATGCTGTTGGTGGTCCTGGCGGTAATATCACGGTCCGAACCGAGGGCTTTATCACCGATACGACCAGCCAAGTTGACGCGTCTTCGACGCAAAGGGTGGATGGTACGGTGGAGGTGCAAGGTATTACGGATCTTAGCGGGTCCATCGTGCCAGTCGATCCGAGTTTTGCTTCCGCCCAGGTCCTGCTGCGGCAGCGCTGTGCCAAGCGGTTCCGGGGTGGTCAGGTAAGCAGCTTTGTGGTCGGGGGAGAGGCGGTCCCCCAGGAACCTGAAGGGGCGCTCACCAGTCCCCTGATGGCTCGCCTCAGCGGGAATCAGGCGGTCAGGCGGTCCCCCTCCGCACACCAGCTCAGCCGTGATGTGCTGGCGGAGTCATCCCTTACTCACACACCACGACCCCACGGATGCGCAAAGTTCTGAGAAGTTCTCGCGTTCCTTGGCATCAAAGAATACCAACAGGTGAGAAGATTTTTTGTAAAATTTGCACAACATCGACTATCAGGAAACCGTATCACAGCTCATGACAACTCTTCATCAGCAGAGGCTGATCATCAAGACAAACATCATAAGTCAGTGCTATTTTTCGACGGGATTCGATGGATGATGCCGTGGTAAGGTATCTTATGACACAAACAAATACCACGAGCGGAAAACGCGGGCAAGTAGATTCGCAACATGTGATGCGCTGCGTTGGAATCGGTTGCAGCTTCTCGGTTTTCCTGTTACGGTATTCGTATGGAAACCCCACGCATTGAACTGACGCCCGAACAAAAAGATTTGCTTGCATCACTTCTTCGCTGACACCTTCTACTGGATTGCCCTTTGCCACCGCAGAGACCAGTGGCATTCCTGCGTGCAGGCATTCAACCGTACGCTCAAGGTTATCATTTTCGCACAAGAGGGCTGCTGAGAGTCGTGTTGCTATCGGACCAGAATTTGACGTAACCGTCCTACTTCACTAGAACCGAAGTTCCTCCCGTGATTCGGCGACAACTTGTTGAAATAAAAACTCAAAAGCCTGAAACGAATTGACCTTTGT
>CBCXVS010000040.1:0-34795 GCA_965178525.1 uncultured bacterium
ATAGGTCCGCACACGGACCTGCATTTCCTTCAACTGGTTCAAACCACTCAAGTTAGGCGTCTTCAGGTCGCACGCTAAGAAACCATATTCAGCGGCACATGCTTTGACAAGGCATGAATGGCGTACCCGTGGCGCAGTCCCTTGGGCAACGGTGCGGACCTTCGGATATGCCTGCGGTCTGCATGACGGCGGTAACATGCCGCCATGCCGTGCTGCGGGCAATCGGCCATAAGGGCGCATCGAGGATATGCGTTTTTTTCGCCCGTAGGCCTCCCTGATGCTCTGCGCCATGTCGAGGGTATAAAATTCCTCTCGGAGCCAACACGGCTCTGTAGACCCCTCTGCGGCGTTTTTTGAGGATTTCGAAGATCAGAACCTGCTCACCGATATCCAAGCGGCGCGGCGTCAGCGCGAGGGTCTCCGATATCCGGCAACCCGTGTAATACAGGGAGGACTGGTTGAGCTCATAGGGCCTCCTTGTTTTGAACAGATTACGAAGGAAATGTCCAAGGGACAAGAAAGCCGAGCAATAGCGGGGACAGAAAGCCCATGACTGCCGGCAACGCCGGCGCGTTCCTGACACGGATTTATTGACCAGAATGACCTATAGTGTTCAGACGAGCTTCAGAGGTGCTGGCCGGGGTCCATATTAATGTGCAGAACACGCACAATCAAAACCCCGGTCTCATCCGGTAGGTAAAAGACGACGTGGGATTGATATTCCGAACGTCTTAGGTCCGGCGCAAGCTGTGAAGCGCTGCGGCTATACATCGGATTGTCGGCTAACAACTCGAAACGGTCGACAAGACCCTGATAGTAAATATCGGCCTGTCTCTCTCCGAAATGGTCAAACGAATAGCGGTATATGTCCTCAACATCAGCCTGGGCCTCACGAGTTAGTCGATAACTCATAGACCCATATCTTTCCGGACCTTTTCCCTAATCTCGTCCATCGTGAGGTCACTGATACCACTATCCAATCCTTTCTGAATGGCTTGTTTCAGCGCCTGAAACTTGGCGTGTTGCTCCTGGTCGTGCCGCACCAGATCGCGGATATACTCGCTGTCGTTTGTAAAATCCCCGCTTGCAATCTGCGCCTTGATCCACTCATCTTGCTTATCCGTTAAGGTAATCGTCTTTCTGATCGTTCCCATATACGTCTCCAGAAATGCATAAAAAATCATACTATTGGTGTAGTATAGCATGCTGCTATTCCGCATGGAAACTAAATCTCCGTTGCGGAAAGGTTATTCTCGCTGCGCAACCGTGTGGAGGTGTGCATCAAGTCAATGTCGCAACCGATCTTGCGCGAAGGGTGGCAATTTCAGAACCAACGGCACCAAACTCAACGTCTCGAAGATCTCAAATTAGCCTCTCGCATACACGACGACATGCGTGCGACGGCTGCGAAGGTGTTCAACTTCCAACCCCACATCGCCTCGCATTCTTGGCTCGGCGCTAGTAGGGGATCAGTTTGTAGAGATGCGCCAGTCCCGTGAGAAACGCCGGTTGACTCCCACCTGGGACGACGACGCCACTGACAATGGTGGACAGATACACCTTATCCGTCAGGCAACGGCTGTGTTTCTCATCGGCCAGCACTTGCCAGGCTCCCTCAAAGCGACTAGAATGGGAGCCCAATCGGACGGCCGGACAGATGGCACAACGTTGCTGGCAGATGGATACCGCGATGATCGTCGCACTCGCAGGTGGTGTCGGGGCAGCCAAATTTTTACGGGGGCTGGTGGATGTGATGCCACCGGACGAGCTGACGATTATCAGTAACACGGGGGATGATATTGAGCTGTTCGGTTTGCATATCTCTCCCGACGTCGATATCGTCGCCTACACCCTTAGTGGCTTGGTAGATGAAGACCGCGGCTGGGGATTGCGGGGCGATACGTCTCATAGCCTGGCGATGATGCAACGCTACGGCGAGGCGGCTTGGTTCAACCTCGGTGACCGCGACCTGGCCACACATATTTTGCGCACCCAACGGATGCGCGCCGGTCACAGTCTGACGGCGGTTACAGCGGAGCTATGCGCCTCGCTCGGTATGGCCGCACGTATCTTGCCGATGTGTGACCAGCCCGTTCCCAGTCGGATTCGCACTCCCGCCGGGCTCTTCCACTTCCAGGAATATCTGGTGCAGCGCGGCGGCCAAGAAGACGTCTTAGAAGTTATCTATGAGGGTGTAGAACACGCCGTAGCCGCTTCGGGTGTCCTGGAAGCGATCGCCGCAGCGGAGGCGATTCTCATCTGTCCCAGTAATCCGGTGATCAGCGTTGGCACGATCCTGGCCGTGCCGGGTGTGCGCCAGGCCGTGCGGCAGAGCGCGGCAGCGGTGGTCGCGATTAGTCCGATTATACAGGGCGCGACGCTGAAGGGACCGGCTGACAAGATGTTGCGCGGACTCGGCTTTGATGTGTCAGCCTATGGCACGGCGCAGTTTTACGGCGAGCTGTTGGACGGCTTTATCATCGATACCCTAGACGCCGCCCTCCAATCTCGCATCGCCGCACTTGGCCCGCGTGTTGCCGTGACCAACACGATCATGCGGACCTTAGCAGACAAAGTAGCGCTGGCGCGGACCGCGCTGGCCTTGGCGAGGACGTGCAACCGTGACGTATGTCGTCATTCCGGCAAAAGGATTTGAGGGCGCCAAGCAGCGCCTGGCGGCCGTGCTGCAGCCCGATGAACGGGCACGGCTGGCGCGGGCAACGCTCACCGACACGCTGACGGCTTGCTGCCAAGCCCAAGGGCTGGATGGTGTGGGCGTGGTGACGTGCAATGACGCCGTCGCCGAGGTGGCGGACGCGTTGGGGGCTGAAATCCTCTGGGAACCTGAGGCGCAGGGACACAGTCAGGCCGTCACCTTCGGCGCCCGGACCTGTATGCAACGTGGCGTGACCTCCATGCTGACCATGCCGGGCGATATCCCGCTCATCACGGCTGCGGATGTCGAGGTGATGGCGCGCCCACCGGCTCCACCCGTGCTGGTGGTGTTGGCGCCCAACCGGGACGACATGGGCACCAATGCGTTGCGGTTGTCGCCTCCGGATTGTCTACCATTTGCGTTTGGGCACGACAGCTTTCAACGGCATCTACAGCTAGCTGCCGCACGCCATCTGGCGGTATCCATACGCCGTTTGCCGCGTCTGGCGCTCGATATTGACGAACCGGAAAACTTGGCCCTATTTGCCGCTCACAAGACACCGTGTCATAGTTTCAACGTCCTGGCTGACCTGGGTATTCTGGCGCGTTTAGCCTCGGTCCCGATGTCATCACAGCAAGAGCCAAAACCATGAGTCTTCCCGAACTTCGCATACTGGGTATTCCAGGCATCCCGATTGTGCAGCCTGGGGCCGATCTCGTGGCGCTGATTCACGACGCCGCCACGGCGGTCTCCATTGCTTTTGAGGATGGGGATATTCTGGTCGTCACCCAAAAAATCGTCTCCAAAGCGGAAGGGTGCTTGATCGCTCTCAAAGACGTTACCCCAACTCCGTTTGCCGAAGCCTATGCACAGCAGTGGGAGAAAGATCCGCGCAGCGTCGAGGTGGTGCTGCAGCAATCGCGCCGCATTGCCAAGATGGATCGCGGCATCATTATCGCGGAAACGCATCACGGCTTTATCTGTGCCAATGCCGGCGTGGATCAATCGAATATGGATGCGGATGAGGTCGTCGCCGTGCTGCCGCCGGATCCCGATGCCTCGGCACGCGCCATCCGCCAGGGCCTCAAAGCACGGGTGGGCCTCGACCTTGCCGTCATCATCTCCGATACCTTTGGGCGGCCCTGGCGCGACGGTCTGGTGAATGTCGCGATTGGCCTTGCCGGTATCGAAGCCATACGCGATTATACGGGCCTGTGCGATGCGCAAGGCTATGAACTCAGAGTGACCGCTTTGTCCATTGCGGATGAGCTGGCTGCCGCAGCCGAGTTGGTCATGAACAAGTTGGATCATGTCCCTGTCGCTCTGATTCGCGGCTATGATTATCCGCGCGGCGAGGGCAATCTGTCGCAACTCATACGCGACCCGGCGCGTGACCTTTTCCGCTAAAAGAGGGATTCGCAAAGGACGCGAAGCAACGTGAAGCGTTAGGAGGACGTACGTGATCGTCAGCATCTTAGGTGGGACAGGCGAACAAGGTCCGGGGATGGCGCTGCGCTGGGCCAAAGCCGGTGTGGATGTCATTATCGGCTCGCGGCAACAGGCCAAGGCCGAAGGCGTCGCGGCCGAATTGAATCAGGAACTCGGCCGGGAATTGATTCAAGGCATGGCCAATCCGGAAGCCGCCGCCGCCGCCGATGTGGTGGCCTTGACCGTTCCGTTTTCGGCCCACCGCAGCACGATTGAATCGATCAAAGCGCATGTGTCGGGGAAGGTGTTCATCGATGTCTGTGTCCCGCTTGATCCGGACAATCCCCGCAAAATGAAGCCCCCGGCGGCAGGCTCAGCGACGGAAGAAGCACAAGAGATTTTGGGGGATGATGCCAAAGTCGTGGCGGCGTTCCAAAATGTCTCGGCCTCTGAGCTGCGCGAACTCGATCATGCGATCGACTGTGACGTCCTCGTCTGCGGCAATGACCGCGAGGCGCGGCAAACCGTCATGGAGCTGGTCGCGCAGATGGGCCTGCACCCGGTTGACGCGGGGCTGGCCTACAATGCCAATGTCGTCGAGAGTCTCACGGCGGTACTGATCGGTTTAAATATTCGCCATAAAGTGAAGGGCAGTGGCATCCGCATCACCGGCCTGCCGGGGTAGGCGCCTTGACGTCGTTTGCCACTCTACCCTTCCCGGACCACGGCCCTAGCCATATCGACGAGCTGCTCGCGCGGCAAATCGGATACCAGCGAATAGAGCAGGTCCATCCGAGACCAGATAATATGGGTATAGCCGTGCACCTCATGCAGGGTTGCTCGCAAGGACTCCAGGGCTACATCGGCTCCCGCCGGGGGCGACAGCCCTTGGCGGGGCATCACATATAACGACAGGTAGTGGCCATCGGCGTCGTACATGTACGAGGCGACGCGACGATCGAGAAAGTGACATAACCGACCACCGACCAGATGAGCCGTACCCACGCGTACCGGCAGCTCGGGCGGGGGGAAATCGACTTTCTCTTGAAACCACTGGCGCACATGTTGAGGCGCCGTGCTGGCCACGTCTAAGGCACGCCGACTCGCCATGAAGGTGTGTAAATCATCGACCGGAACGGACAGCAGACGCGCCTGCAAGGATTCGGGTGCGAACAGAGGCTTGACGCGCGTCATCCCGAAGGCCAAGACCAGCACCGCGGCGACGGCTGCCGCCCACTTCCATGCCGTGACACGCGATGTTTTTTCTACCGCAGCGCCCGTAGCTACCCCCGGCTCCAAGTCTGCCTGAATACGTGCCCAGATCCCAGAGGGGACGGGCTCGTCTGGCAGCGTCGTACGCAATTGATTTTCAAATTGCCCAATCTCTTCAGCCAACGTGCGACAGGACGGACACCCATCGAGATGATGGCGGAAGGCATCACGGAGCGCGTCATCAAGCTCTCCATCGAGAAAAGGATAGAGCTGCTGTTGGATGTCCTGACAGATCATGTGCCGCTCCTCCCGCGTCGAGCTTTTTGGCGCGCTGCCGGCATAGACGATGCGGCCAGCGACGACGTCTCCGTTGGCGCCTGCGAGGTATCGTGATGCTCCCGAAGCTGCTCCTGCAACCGGCGGCGGCCTCGTGCCAGTCGTGACATCACCGTGCCAATCGGACAGTCCGCAATCTCGGCGATTTCTTTATACGCCAAGCCTTCAACGAAGAACAGCGTGACCACCAACCGCACTTCGGGTGACAGCGACGCAATGGCTGCCTGAGTGGCCTCGGAAAAATGTTTATGCCCGAGTAGCGCTTCGGGATTGGGTTCCGGACTGACAGCGGCTTCGATCACGTTCGCATCGCGTGCATGCTCGCCCTCGAACGGCTGCACTTCCATCGACCGCTGCTGCCGCCGGTAGTGATCGCGATAGGCATTGACCATGATGCGATATAACTAGGCGCGACAGGCGTCTTCGCTGCGCAAGTCCGCACGATCAAAGGCTTGAAACGCCTTGACGTACGTATCGTGGACGAGGTCCTCGGCATCGGTGGCGTCGCGTGTCAAGCGGCGCGCCATGCGGTATAGCGCCGGCAGAAAATGCTCCGTGTGCCGTGCAAACCGCTCGCGTGTCCATCGCTGTCGGAGCTGTGATACGACGTTGCCCATCGTTCCACCCGCTTTTTTGCAACTGTGAATGGTCCGTGTCTTCGCGTCCGAACTTCAGCCTCTATCAGGTTCCAACGGACAGCCTAACGTTTTATTCACAAGAAAATAGGATAGCCTCACACGTCGCCGCCACCCGCTTCGTGCGCACTCGCCGGACCGGGTATCGGCATCCCCTCTACAGCAGATGTCGCCTCTCGCATCGAGGGCTTCAGGCGCCGCCGTAGGACGCCGGCGAGATCCAGCATGAGTGACATGACGGCAGGGATGAAGACGAGCGTCGTCACCGCTCCCAACACTAAGCCGCCGAACATCACGACGCCGAGACCGCGATACAACTCACTGCCGGCACCAGGATTGAGCACCAACGGCATCAAGCCGAAGATGGTCGTCCCCGTCGTCATCATGATGGGACGGATACGGCTGAGGGTCGATTCCACAATCGCTTCATGCGTCCCCATCCCCTGACGCATAAAATTGGCCGCCTGTTGCACGATCAGGATGGGATTGTTGATGACACTGCCCAACAAGATGACAAAGCCGAGCATGGTGAGAATGTCGAGCGATTGGATCGTGCCGGGACTGATAAAATCGAGATACTGGTTCAACAGAGCCAGTCCTAACACCCCCCCCGTCAGCCCGATCGGCACGGCAAGGATCACGGTCAAGGGATGCCCCCAGTGCCGAAATACCAGCACCATGGTGAGATAGATGAGCACCAGGGCCAGGACAAAATCGGTACTCAACTTCTTGCGGATCGCGGTCAGTTTATCACTGGCCCCCCGGATCCGCAGCGTATACCCCGGCGGCACGGCTCCCTCCGTCTGTAAGGCGCCAATCAGCTGCGTTTGCACAATGCCAATGGACTCCTCCAGGGAAAGATTGCGCGGTGGAGTGATACGGAGCGTCACGGCGCGTTGATGATTCACCCGCCGAATCTGTTCCAGACCATAGGTGAAGTTGATCTTAGCCACGTCGGATAGGGGCACCGTATCCCCCCCTGTGGTCGCAATGCGGATCGCATCGAAGCTGCTCAAGGTGTCAAACGCCCCCATGGTGGAATAGAGATACAGATCCATTTTGTCGCCGTTATGATAATAGTCGTCGACGTAGGCCCCATCGCCGAGTACCCAGGCGCTGTAGCCAATATCTTGGACACTGATCCCCAGCTGCGCGGCCCGTTCCCAGTCCGGCACGATCGTCACTTGGGGTTGCCCCACGGTAATCCCGGGCTCTGGCTTGGGACGGGCGCCGGGAAGCGCCTGACGGACTTTGAAAAAGGCTTTCTGGGCGATGCCGGTCAGGGTTTTGGCATCCGGACCGATCACATCGAGGTCGATCACCCGTGAGCCCATCAGGTCACGGCTAAAGATCGAGAGTTGCAAGGCCAGCGTAATCGTGCCCGGCACGTCACGCATCATCCGCTGTAGGGCGGCTTTGAGGTCCGCGACGTGTGTCGGGTCTTTCGGGCGGGTAAACAGAAACATCTGATTCCGAAAGGCGGCGAAAAAGAAAAATTCCAGCGGCGGTCCCGGGACCTCTCCGGCCTCGTACGCTTCTAGCGAGGCGTTGAGCAGAGGCAGGGCGCGTTTCTCTAATTCTTGCCCAATCGCGGTGATCTCTGGCAAGCCATAGCCCTGGGGCGGAATCAGGACGCCAAGGACGGTGCGGCGATTCCCCTGCGGCAGATACTCCGTCTTGGGCATGAAGTACACGATGCAGGCCCCGGCCACCACTAAGAGACAGGCCGCGACCATCAGACGCCGCACCACACCACCCATGAGCCAGATCATCAGGGTACGCAGGGGGCCGCGGTGGAATTTGTCCGCCAGGGTCGCCAGCCCGAACAAGCGCTGCAGCGTGCCAACAACGCCCGTCCCATCGAGGGTTGGCACGCGGGTCAACAGGCGGGCGGCGATGGGTGGGATGAGCAAAATGGACACGATCAGGGCCAGGATGTTCGCCGCGACGATGGCGATGGCAAGGTCGCGAAAGATCTGCCCCGCTTCGTCGGCCAGGGTGATGATGGGGGTGAAGACGACAATATTGGTCAGGGTTGAGGCGAGGATCGCGGTCCAGACTTCGCTGGTGCCATCATACGCCGCATCGAAGGGATCTTTGCCCATCGAACGGTGCCGATAGATATTTTCCAGCACCACAATCGAGGCATCCAGGACCACGCCGATCGAAAAGGCCAGACCCGCCAGCGAAATCACATTGATCGAACGCCCAGAGGCATTGATGAGGAACAGGGCGCCCATCACACACAGGGGAATCGCCAGGCCCACGATCAGGGTGGAACGGGTGTGGCGCAAGAAAATCAGCAAGATGCCCAGGGCTAACGCACCGCCAAACAGGAGGTTGACGCGGACCATTTCAACGGCATCACGGACGTACTGCGTACTGTCCGTAACTTGGGTCAGGTACAATCCGCGCTCGCGCAAGAGCCCATCGTTGAGTTCCCGCATGGTCGCGCGGACCTCCTCCATCACCACCAACAGGTTACTGCCCCGTTCGCGCAAGGGGCCAAACGCCAGTGCCGGCTCCCCATTTTGGCGAATCAGCGTGCGGTTTTCCGCATGACCCAGGCGGGCATACGCCACATCTCGTAAATAGATCGGCGTGCCGTCCTGGATGTCGATGATGGTATCTTCGATGTCACTGGCGGACTCATACCGGCCGACTGTGCGGACATTAAAACGCCGTTTGCCTTCGTCGAGATCGCCCCCCGAAACATCCCGATTACGTGTCCGGATCGCCCCGCGGACCTTGGAGATCGGAATGCCGCGATCGGCGAGCTTAATGGGATCGAGCCGCACCTGCATCTGACGCGCGGTGCCGCCAAAGACCCCGCGGACGCTCGCAATACCCGGCAGCCGCTCGAAGCGCGGCTTAATGTGGTCCGCCACAAAATCGAACGTATCTCGGACATCGATCGCGTCCGGATGATCCGGGCGTGCCCGCACACTGATCCAGGCCACGGGTTGTGCGGACGCATCGGCCGTCTGGATGCTGGGTTCGTCGACGTTTTCCGGATAACTCGAGACCTGCCCCAGCGCATTATTGACCCGGATAATATTTTCCTGCTGGTTCGTCTTCAGGCTGAATTCCAGCTTGATTTGCGCCCGGCCCATGGCGGCGGTGCTAATCATCTGTTCGAGGCCAGGCAGATTCTTGAGGTATTGCTCCTGTTCAATCAGGATCGCTTGCTCGACGTCTTCCGGCGTGGCCCCGGGATAGAGGGTCGCCACGGTCACCACGGGAGCCGAGACATCCGGCGTGAGCTGGATGGGCAGCTTGAAGAGCGCCAGGAGGCCAAACAACAGTAGCGCAAAGCCCAACACGGCCACGCCGATACCGTTATGAATAAAATAACGAATCATTGCCTGCTGCCTCCCTTCACGATTGTGTTTCTCGTATGGCCATCACCTATTGCGTCAGAAACCGATCCATCACCAGGGGCTGACCGGGCCGTAAGCGTTCATTGCCACGCACGATGACGCGATCACCGGCGCGCAAGTCGCCGAATACTTCCACCGCTTCGCCAAAATAGCGCCCCGGGGTCACGGCGACCATCTCGGCAATCGGCGACCCATCTTTGTCCTGGACACGAAACAAGATTTGCTTCGGACCGCGTGGCACCAGGGCATCCCGGGGAACAATCACGCTTTTTTTTCCCGCATGTGGCGTCTCCAAAACCACACGGGCCAACATCCCTGACGCCAGATATCCATCCGGATTGTCCAGATCGACTTTGATGGGGAAGGCCCGGCTGCGCCCCCGCGCCCGAGGAATTTTTTGGGTCACCTGGCCCACGAAGGTGGCGTTCGGAACGCTGTCAAATGTGATGGAGACCTCACTGCCAATGGGAATGCCATTGTAATAGGCTTCCGGAATATCGACCCGCACCCGGACTTGCTGCGTTTTTTCGAGATTGAACAGCTCATCCCCCACCGCCACCCAGGCGCCGACCTCGGTGTGTTTCACCGTAATGACGCCATCAAACGGCGCGCGGATGCTGGTGCGGTCCAAACGATCTTGGGCCAGCGCCGCCTCCGCTCGACTCGCCGCGGCCCGGGCTTCTGCCGCGGCAATCGCTTCCTCACGTGCGCCCGCCCGAGCTCGGTTATAGGTGGCCTGCCGCACCGCGACGTCGGCCTGGCTGGCCTGCAAATCTTCTTGCGCCTTGTCGAAGGCTTCCGTACTCGCGATTTGTTGCTGCACCAACGAATTGCTGCGCTGAAAATTCTTGCGCGCCATTCGGGCGACCACTCGCGCTTTGGCGAGACGCGCTTGTGCGACGGCCAAATCTTCCCGCCGGGTTCCGGTACGTAATTCCCGGAGCCGTTCCTGATCGGCGCGGGCCATAGCCTCGGCGCGCTCCATCGTGAGGCGATAGGACAACGCCCGGATCTGGGCCAACACCTGCCCTTGGCGGACGTGATCCCCCTCATCGACCATCAATTCAGCAATGGCTCCGGCTACTTCGCTCGACAACGTCGTACTCGCCAAGGCCTCGACCGTACCCGTCAGATGCACGGGCTTGGTAAAGGCCCCCTCTTCCGCCAGCGCCGTGGTCACCGGCGCCGGCGGCGGGGCTGGCTTTTTCTTTTGCGCCTCGGTCCACGAAGTGCCCAGCGTCAGCATCATGATGAGCGCCATGGACAGCACCACGACGCAACGATGGGGTCTCATGCGAGATCGTGTTGTGCTCGCAACTGTATGTGTACCATAACCTAACCGCATCATACGTACCATAAGCCTGCTCCGCGCACCTTCTTGTTCTCTGAAAAAACCCCTGTCGATTTATCTTAAACCATATTCCAATAGGTAAAGTCAACCATAGAGCTACATGCATGGCCTCGCGGTCGTGTAGGCCACGTGTCAGTCAACGCCATGACGGGAAACGATCTGTGCTCCGGAACCATTATGTTCCCACCTCACGCACGGTACACTGTAGGCGCCTATGGCACAAGAAATTCCAGCATTTGGGAGAAGCCGAGACATCGCCTGCAAGATATGTTTCGACGGTTAGAGCGGAGTAAAATCCTTGCCACATTGATGTTGGAGTAAACTTTATGATCGATCAAGCCCATAGACGTCAATTACATGTAGGAGGAACGCTCGATTATCGAGAACATATTTATATTGAACGGTCTGAGGATGACGAACTCTTCAAGCTTTTGGAAGGCGGGGAGTATAGCAATATCCTGACCTCGCGTCAGATGGGTAAATCCAGTCTGATGATGCGCACGGCTGCCCGTTTGATAGAGCGCGGCGTACACGTGGCAACGCCCGATGTCTCTGAGCTTGGAGCTCCAGCGAATACAGGATCCTTGGTATCGAGGACTCCTCGAAGAAATTGTGAGGGATTTGGACTTTGCAATCGACGTGGATGCCTGGTGGAAGACGTGCTCGGCGAGTACCCCCAATCAACGTTTATTGCGGTTTTTGCAGGAATAGGTGATCGATAAGCGAACGGGCCGAATAAAGAGATAAATGCCTCTCTCAAGGCTCCCCCAGGTCTGTTGGAGTCTGGACGATCCGGCAACACGGAAACGGGAGGTCGAAGCCATGCGGGATTGTAGGTGTCCCATGGAACGATTGTCACATGGCTCAATGAACATGCCTCGGACGACGGCATCGTCGTACTCGCTTGGAAATGGCTGCTGACCGATGTGTGGTGTGACCAACACCCGGACATGATGAAAGATGAAAAAGGGCTCCACGAAGGACGCGAAGGGGCGCGAAGGGGAGAAAACGCATGGTGAAGAGAAGCCGACTCGATCGTCGGGCTCGCCGAGCCATTTACCGGTTTATGGCAAGCTTCGCATGCACCTTACTCATAGCGGGCTCGGTTCTCGGGCAACAGCAAGGGGCTGGCACGCGGCCTAACATCCTGGTGGTGATTCTCGACGACTTTGGCGTCGACATGCTGGCGGCCTACGGCGAGAGTGGCGCTTGCAGTATTGACCGCAACCCGTGTGTCTCCGATCTCGACTGTATAGTCCCTCAAACATGCGATACGGACTACCCACGCACCCCCAGCATGGATCAGCTCGCGGCGGAAGGCGTCCTGTTTCGCAACGCTTGGGCAGCTCCGATATGTCGACCGGCACGGGCCGCCGGTCTAAGTGGCCGGTTCGGCTTCCGCACGGGTGTGACGGCGAACCGCGACGCGTTCAACTTGGCGGAGAGGACGATCCCGGAGGCGTTGCGCGATCCGTCAATCGTACCGGGGCAGCGCTATGCCACCGCCGCGTTTGGCAAGTGGGGCTTGGGGCTCGGCCAGACCGACCCGAACGATCAGGGCTTTTCTCACTTCGCCGGCGCGCTGCGTGCGACCATCGGTGCGGATTACTTTAACTGGAATCGCACTGTCAACGGCCAGACCAGCGCCTGTTTCGTAGGGAGCGCCGCCTGTCCGACAGTGGCCTATGCGACGACGGTCAACGTCAACGATGCGATCGACTGGATCAGCGATCAGACCGAGCCGTGGTTCGTGTGGTTCTCGTTTAATGCACCCCACAGCCCGTTTCACATCCCCCCGCACGAACTCGTCTCACTGGGTACTTTGGCCCGACTCCCAACCGACGCCAGTAGCCAGACACGTCCCCTTGGAACATGGTGCAGAGGGGCAGACCGCAGAGTCTGCTATCTGGCCATGATCGAAGCGGCCGACACCGAGCTGGCCCGGCTTCTTGCCGCCGTGCCGGCCAACACCATGGTCATCCTCCTGGGAGACAACGGCACGCCACGCATGACGACCGCCCTGCCCTTCATCTCCGAGCATGCAAAGGGCACGGTTTACGAAGGGGGAATCAACGTCCCGTTCATCATTCGCGCCCCCGATCGGACCTCGCAGGGAGCCGAGTCGCCGGCGCTGATTCACATCGTCGACCTGTTTACAACGGTTGTCGAGCTGGCTGGCGGAATGGTGCCGGCGGACGAGCCACTCGACTCGCTCAGTCTCTTACCTCTGATCGCTGACTCTAACCTGCCACTGCGCACCATCAATTTCAGCCAGAGTAACGCCGCGCTGACCACGCGAGATAACCGTTTCAAACTCATTCGACGCCAGTCGTCCGAAGAATTCTACGATCTCGAAGGCGCGCCACCGGCCGTTCCAGGCGATCCTTTCGAGCAGAGCAACTTGCTCCTGGGCGAGCTGACGAGCGCGCAGCAGACGGCGCTCGATAGGCTCCGAGCCGAGATGGACAACCTCCTCAATGTGACGGAGAATACCACTCTTTTCCAGCGGGATCATTGAAGACATTGACGTTACCCTGCCGGCGTCCTGCCCCGGCGCCAATCGCTATACCACCATTTCAGCGTCGCCGGGGACACGCCGCAAAAGTAGAGCGTCACCAGGATGTTATTGCGCACGGTCGTATAGACGACTCCCTCCTGCAACCACCGGCGCCCGGAAGTTTGCACCCGCTCGGACAACAAAGCCAGTTTCCCCTGGCGCCGGAGATCACGCACCAGCTTGACATCTTCGAGAAAAGGAACATCCGCATACCCGCCAAGCGCATCAAAGACACAGCGGCGTATAAACAGCGCCTGGTCCCCGTAGGGGAGGTGGCCATAGCGCGAGCGCAGATTGGCCCCCCAGGCAATCAGATGTAGCGCTCGTGTCGAAGGGGTGAAGGCGAGGCGAAAGGCGCCGCCGGCGACCTGCGTCTGCTGCATGACCGCCCGAATCGCCTCCAGGCCTTGCGGCGGCAGCCACGTATCGGCATGTAAAAACAGCAGAATCTCTCCCCGGGCTTGCCTGGCGCCCTCATTCATCTGCCGCGCCCGGCCGGCAGGGCTGCTCAACACCGCCGAGGTATATTGGCGCGCGACTGAGGCGGTCGCATCGGTACTGCCGCCATCGACGACGATCAGTTCGTCACCGGGCGCCAGTCGCACGTGCGACAAGGTCACCGGAAGCTGCGCTTCCTCATTGAGCGCCGGGACGATGATGGAGATGCGGTTCGTGTGCGCTGAGGCGTCCGGCATCATTGGCCCTGTCCGTGATGCGGGACCGCCGGTGACAAGAAATCGAGCGGCGCCAGGTCATGCATAAAGCGCTCGAAGGTCTGCGCCAAGGGGGACAAGCTACGTCCGGTATGCCGGACAATCGAGAAATGACGCCGAATCGCGACGCCCTCGAGGGTCACCGCGCAGATGCTCCCGGCACGGATCTCATCCGCCAGCGCCAGCCGGGAAATCACGGACAAACCAATCCCCGCTTTGATGCCCTGTTTGATGGCCTCGGTCGTGCCCATTTCGGCAACGACATGGAGTTTAGCCATATCCAGCCCGTAGTCCGCCAAGGTCTGTTCCACCACGAGCCGCGACCCCGAGCCGCGCTCCCGTTGGATGAAGAGTTGGCCGTGCAGCGCTTCCAAGGGCACCATCGACTGGGTAGCCCAAGGATGATCGGCAGCGACCGCCAGCACGAGTTCGTCCTCAACGAAGGGATGATACGCCACATGGGGATTTGACACGGTGGCGCCCACGATGCCGAGTTCGAGGTCCCCTCGGACGATGCGATTCAGCGTCTCCATCGTGTCCGTAATGCTCAGCACGACGGTAATGCCCGGGTATTGCGGCTGAAATTGCCCGAGGATCCATGGCAAGACGTACTGCCCGGGAATGCTGCTGCCGCCCAAGACGAGCTCTCCGCGTAAGCCACCGTGCAATTCCTCTAGTGCCTGTATCGCGGCCGTCTTGGTCGCCAGGAGGCGCTTGGCATGCCCATAGAGCATGTCACCAGCCTGGGTCAGACGAATCTCCCGCCCAAGCCGATCGAATAACACCAGATCGAGACTGTCTTCTAGCGCTTTAATATGACCACTAACCGTGGGCTGCGTCAGGAGGAGCGCCTCCGCCGCTTTGGAAAAACTCAGGTGTTTCGCCACATAATAAAACACTTCGACTTGCCGCAGGTCCATGGTCCGCATGAGCGCTCATTCACTCCATCACTTCTGTCGTTTACTCATTGTCGTAGCGGCATGAATACGGCTTCTCAGTCCTCAGTCCTCAGTCCTCAGTCCTCATCCCTCAGTCCTGTTACGAGGCGCCCGCCGTCTGCCCCTCTTGCTGGAACGTCTGGCGGACCTGCTGGTTCGCTTCAATCAGACGCTCCATCCGAGCCGTCGCTTCCTTCCGGAAAAAGTCCTCAATGCAGATCAAGACGACTTTCCCCGCCAGGGTATTTACATTCGGCACCTCCGGAAGCGGACGCGCCGTAGGATCTTGCTGCAATTTCGCGGTTTCCGCCCCAATGACTTCATTATCACATACTTCATCGAAGCTATACTGGTAGCGCAACCGCACATAGTCGCGTTCTTTGGCCTCTTCACCGCCCACATCTTGGACGATATTTTCCATATCCATGGCAATTGGCTGTCGGCCCTCGTTCACCAGCCGGTCTTTGATCGCCGAGAAGTAACTCTCGAAGTCATGGCGATCAACGAGTTCATCCTGGGGAATTTTCGAGCTAATCTCAAACTCCATCCCCCCGTCGCTCAATCTGGCAGGGCTGGTCTCATACGTAATGCCCTCGACATTAAAACGATTTTCCTTTTTGGGCTGATATTTGGATTTGAACTCCCCAATGCTCACAGCAATCCCTTGGGAAGCAAACTGCTGAAAAAGCTGCTCGCGAAAATTCGACATGATGGCAATACTCCCTGCCTGTTCTCTCGGATCACGCCACTGCGGCCTGTCGTCGTGCATGCGTCAAATCCTGGGCACAGCCGTCTACATCGCTTTCCTCAGGAGAAATCATGTAGCGGACTCCGTCCAGATACGTATATCCTTTGCAGTACATGCGGCCTTCCACATCATACCGTTACAGCCCGTCATGGGAGAAAAGATAAACCACACAGCGATCATAGATAGACGTCGGATGACCATACTCTACGATTGAAATGCATGGATTGTATAGGTTAAGAGGGACTTTTGCAACGGGGAAGCCAGAGCGCCGGCGACGTCGGCAACCTGGCCTTGACGACGGTGACGCGGGAAATTAGACTGTATTTTTATGACACTCGTACGCGCTGATCATATTTCGAAAGCTTTTTCCGGCGTTCCGGTCTTGCAGGACATTTCCTGGCAAGTGGAACCCCATGGTAAAATCGGGCTCATCGGGGCAAACGGCAGTGGAAAAAGCACTTTACTGCACATCCTGAGCGGCCGTATGCCGCCCGATAGCGGCACGGTGGAGCGGCCCCGGCGCCTGCAGCTGGGGTATCTCACTCAGAACATGACCGTTGACGGGGAACGGACGCTGGTCGAGGAAGTCCGTGAAGCGTTTCGGCCCGTGCTGGATATGCAGGCGGAAATGGCCAGGCTGGAAGCCCGGCTAGGCCAGGCCGACAGCAGTGAACAGGACCTGCAGCGCTATGGCCTCCTCCTCGAGGCCTTTCAAGCGCGCCAGGGCTACGCCATTCCGGCGCGCGTGGAAGCGGCGCTCTTCGGCCTGGGTTATGCGCCTGACGATCTGCACAAACCCGTCGCTCACCTCAGCGGTGGGCAAAAAAACATGGCGGCCTTGGCCCAGGTACTCCTGCAAGAGCCGGAGTTGTTGTTGCTGGATGAGCCGTCGAATCATCTCGATATTGCCGCGACAGAATGGCTCGAAGGCATGCTGCGTGACTATCCCGGAGCCGTGGTGATCATTTCCCACGACCGCTACTTTCTAGACCGCACCGTGGACGATATCGTGGAATTGGAACAGCATCATCTGCATCCGTATGCCGGCAATTATTCGGCCTATGTGGCGGCAAAAGCGCTCCGGATGGAACAACAACGCAAAGCCTACGAGCAGCAACAAGCCGAGATTCGCTGCCAGGAGGACTTTATCCGGCGCAACATGGCCGGGCAAAAGACCAAGCAAGCGCAAAGTCGTCAGAAAGTTCTGGATCGGCTCGAACGGCTGGACAAACCGACGGCCGACACCCGTCGTATGGGCCTGCAGTTCGCCGCCAATCAGCGCGAGAGCCATGACGTCATTGTGAGCCGCCAGGTCCGGAAGTCCTACGGTGACCGCACGGTGCTGCGGGCCTTCTCCTGTACCGTGTATCGCGGCGACAAGGTGGGGCTGATGGGGCCGAACGGCGCTGGGAAAAGTACCTTTTTACGCCTGCTCATGGGGCAGGAAAGCCCGGACGAAGGCACCTTGCGCCTGGGACGGAATGTTTCCGTCGCCTACTATGACCAGGAACTGCAAGACCTCAACCCGGACGCCACCGTATTGGATGAGGTCTGGCAAATCGAACCCTGGAAAACCGTGGGCGAGATGCGCAGCTACCTCGGCCGCTTCTTGTTCCGGGGCGAGGACGTGTATCAGACGATCGGCCATCTGAGCGGCGGGGAACAAAGCCGGGTGGCGCTGGCGAAACTGATGCTCACCCAGGCCAACCTGCTCGTTCTCGACGAGCCGACCAATCACCTCGATATTCCGGCGCGCGAGGCCCTGGAGGCGGCCCTCGCCGACTACCCTGGCTCCGTGTTGCTGGTGTCGCACGATCGGTACTTTGTGGATCGTATCGTCACCCGTTTGCTCTATCTGCGGGATGGTACCTGTGAGGCGTATGCGGGCACTTACTCCGATTATCAAGCCCATCTCGCCGCGCAGCGGCAAGCCGCACCGACACTGATAGCAGCGAAACCGCAGCCCAAAGCCCAGGCCAAACCGTCACGGCCACGCCCGGCGCGGCGGCGCAAGCCCGAGGTGATCGAACGCGAGATCGGCGAGGCCGAAACGGAGCTGGCGACCTTGCAAGCCAACCTCGAAACGGAACAGCGGGGCAACGCCGGCTGGCAGCGTCTGGTCGAGCTGACCACACAACAAGGGGCTGTCGCGGCCCGTCTGGACGATCTGATGCAGGAATGGGAAGCGAGCATGACCGGAGCAGAAGGTTAAAGATGATGGAGACGACAACGGATCATCTCATTATGTTGACCCATGCGGCGTATCTGCGCCTGAAGCAGGATCTGAAGGCAGCCGGACTGGATCTCTGTTACGTGGCGCAGGCGGGCCAACCGATACGTCTGGACTGGTCCAGCCAACTCTTCAAAGACCCAAAATTTTTGCAACAACTGGAGGAGCGGCGCCCGGCAGATGCCTCCTATCGCATTGCCTCGGTACGTCATATCAAAAAAGGCGGCTGGTTTCGGCCCGATGAATTTATTCTGGCCTTCCATGCCGTCAGTGCGCGACGGGATACCGAGCTGCAACAGTACCTGAACGAGCACCAGGTGCACAGCAGCTCGGACACGCCCCAAGCGATGTTAGGAATGGCTTAACGCGGGAGCCGACGCATGATAACCGAGACACTCGCCGCCTGGGTCCCGACGCTGACCTTTGAGGCGCTACCACCCGTCGCCCAAAGCCGCGCCAAGCTTGCCATCTTTGATTGCTGCGGCACCGCGCTGGCCGGCAAACATCACCCTGCCTCACACCATCTGCGCCAGCTCATCGTGGACATGGGGTCGGCGCCACAGGTGCGCGTCATCGGCGACGACCTGCGGCTGAGTCCATTGGATGCGGCCTGGCTCACCGGGACCATGACCGACGCGTACCTCTATAGCGATACACATTTTCCCAGCAATGCACACCTCACCTCGGTGCTCCTACCCATACTCCTGGTGCTTGGCGATCTCCGCGACATTAGCGGCCCCGAGGCAATTGCGTCGTATGCCGCCGGGTTCGAAGTGGCCACCCGTCTCGCCGTCGCCATTAACCCGGACCATTACCGGCGTGGCTGGCATACAACCGCCGTCGCCGGGGTCCTCGGCGCCACCGCGAGTGCGGGCTGGCTGTTGCGCCTCTCCCCGGCCCAATTGCAGCAGGCATTCGGCATTGCCACGAGTGAAGCCGCCGGCAGCCGCTGTAATTTCGGCACCGATACCATGCCCATGCACGGCGGCCGCGCCGCCCGCAGTGGGTTACTGAGTGCCCTGTTGGCAGAAAAAGGATTTACCGCTGAGACGCAGGCATTAGAAGGGCCGATGGGTTGGCTCGATCTTTTTCGCGGCGCTGAAGATGTCCGCTACGACGCGGTGCTCGACGGCTTGGGGCAGTCCTTTGCCCTAGAACGCCAGGAACTCTATTTTAAATTTTATGCCAACGGCGCCCCGACGCATCGCTTCATCGATGCGGTCCTGGCCCTGCGTCAGCAAGGGATATCCCCCGAACAGATCCAACGCGTGGTGTGCCGGGTGAACCCGACCTATGTCCAGACCTTGCGCTATGCGCAGCCCACCACCCCGCAGCAAGCCCGCGTCAGCCTACAATACGCCGTGGCCGTGGCGCTGTGTGATGGCCATGTTGGCCTGACGCAATTCAACCCCTCCCGTGTGCAAGCGGAGGACGTGCAAGCGTTGCTGCAGCGGGTCGAACTCGACGTCGACGACGCCCTCAGCGCCCCGCAAGGCTCAGATTTCACGGCAGCCCCAGCGACCGTGCGCATCGACTTGAGCAATGGCCGCAGCCTGACCGAGACAGTTGAGCACGAACTCGGCAGCCCGGAACGCCCTCCCAAACGACCGGAATTCGAAGCCAAATTCCGCCAGTGCACGAAGGATGTCCTCTCTGCCGAGCAAACCCTGCTGGCCATGCGGTATCTGTATCAACTCAACACCTTACCCGAGATGCGGCTTCTGCTCGATGCGCTCAGTCTGGCTCCACGTCCCCCAGCCCAAACCTGATGCGCCGCTCCGAGACCAAACAACGGGTTGGGGCATACATGGGTGTATAAGTACTGAGGCAAAATTAAATTTATATCTTTCCCCTGGAGAAATATATAAAGGTAATGATGCCCAGGCACTTAAGTCTCCGGACACGGGAACGGATCGAAACGCGTCCTCAGCGGCGCACGGTCTGCGTGGCGCGTGAGGGAAGCCGCAACATCTGGCCGGGACGAAGCCGGTAGGGCTGTTTGAGGCCATTCAACCGGGCCAGGACCGCGACGGTTGTCCTGTTGCGCCGCGCAATTTTCCATAGCGTGTCGCCCTGCCGCACCGTATAGCGTTGCGAGGCTGACGCAGATTGAGGTAGGCGGAGACGCTGGCCAGCGCGAATCCGATAGGGAGGCTTGAGGCCGTTCGCTTTGGCGAGCGCACGTATTGCCCGTCTTAGCCGTAGCAGGCCGGCACCTGGAAGCCGCCTCCGGCAAGCGCAGGACGCGGCCCACGCGAATCACGTATGGCCGTTTGAGACCGTTGACGCGAGCCAAGGTCTTCACCGTCGTACCCGTGCGCTTGGCCACGGTCCACAGCGTATCGCCAGCCCGCACGCGGTAGGTACCGGGGCGAGGCGGGCGGGCCAACTTCAGGCGGGTGGGCACCTTGGCCCAACGGGTTTGAAGAGCCGACCGGCTCAAACGGTCCTGCGGGACATATAACGTGACGCCTTTGGGAATACGACGCCTACCCTGCACGACCGCTCGCCGCAAAGCTGGATTCCAGCGAACGATGTCACGGCGGTTGAGCCGGAGATACTTCTCCAGCATCGGCAAGGTGACGTACGCATCCAGCGTCAACGTATGATATTTTCGCGGGGTATCGAACGTCAGATTCGGGAAGGTGGCGGTAGGATGCTTCAGGATCGCAACAACCGTGAGAAATTCCGCATAGAAATTTTTTGACGCAAAGCCAAAGATACGGCTGCGGTAACGTTGCACAATGGTCCTGAAATCCGTGGTGCCAAGCTGCGCCACGGCTCGCTTCATCCCGTGCACGCCGTGATTATAGGCGGTAATCGCCAGGGGCCAGGGGCCCAACTCCCGATAATTCTCCCGCAGTAGTTGCGCTGCGGCCCGGCTGGCCCGATAGACATCGTAGCGTTCGTCAACCGAGGCGTTAATCGTCAAAAACCGCCGTCCGGTCGCACGTATGAACTGCCAGATGCCCGCGGCGCCCGCCTTGGAATAGGCGCGATTATCAAAGGAAGATTCAATATGCGGTAGCAGCGTGAGCGCGGCGGGTAGGTCGGCTGCAGCAAAAATGCGTCTGATCTCAGGCATGTAGGCGCCGGACCGCTCCAAACCCCGTACAAACCGGTCACGCAGGCCACGCTGAAAGCGGATATTGTCCGCTGCAGTACGGAACACAGCCGGTGTCGAGCCTTTTGGGAACAGGGCGAGGACGCGCTTTTCCTCCTGACTCCGAGGCCGGCCGCGATCGCGCGCCAAGTTGGACAAGATGTGCTGGTAATGACGGCGGCGGCGCTGAATGAGGCTCCGGTGTTGGCCACGCTGCGTTGGAAGAGGCTTGAAGATTTGGTAGATGATGCTCAGATCATCAGTATCCTGCAGCACCCCGCTGCTGGAGTCCAGCGCCGTGAAAATCCGGGTCCAGAAGGCAATATTGGGCCACAACACATCGGGAACTGGAAAGAACGTTGACGCGGTATCCTGCGCCTGCGCCAGGGGAACCTTCACCCATAGCAGGAGCAGGAGCCCACAGAAACATATCTGAAGTCGTCGTTGTCTATCACCTATGGTCTGGGGTCGTTGCAACGTACACTTTACTCCTACGTCTCAGAGCGGACGGCGGCAATCTTCTCTTCCATTTCGTGCTGCAAGGCTTTTTTGGTCTCTTGAAATTGTTCCTGCAGCACGTGCGCTGTTACCGCTGCTTCCTGTGGAGGCCGATTTTGCACCAATTTGCGAATCTCCGCGTGCAGCATTATTTCCTTTTCGGCAATTTTGGCATCATACTGTTTACGGAGGTCGCCAATACGCTGCCGTTGTTCATCCGTGAGGGAAACCGATGCCTCCTCTGATTGTAGCTTACCCATCTTTTCCATAGCCAATTCGACTGCGCTTTTCATCGCCATGCGGTGTCTCCTTCCAATCCGACCTAAAAAAGGGATGATTCTGTCGGGCAGAACCATCCCGCACACGCCAAAGCCACTAGCGGCCAAGCACCACCATGCTGCAGGTGCACGAACCCAGCGGAGCACCGAGATGATGGGCCAACCGAAGGTCGGGATTCTCAATCTGCCGTGCTCCGGCCTTCATGTCCTATCTCCTTCATACACGGAACAACCCAATCAGTGTAACACCAATTGCCCCAATCCTCTAGGCCAAAACAGCGACCACCGAGCCCCTCGTACGGCGTACTGCCAATGAGTTGAGTCAGCAGATTGACCGACGCGTTTTCTTCCAGTCATAGTGTATGTGTTTCAGAGCCCCTTTTTCGGTAACCAACGTCAAGTGGAGGAAGCGAGGATGAAGCAACGAGCGGAAGCAACGAAGCAACCCCGTAACAGCTGGCGGCAGATAGGTCACCTCATGTGCAACGAAAATGGCTGGGGCGCTCAGGCCGGTAAACGATTCACAGCCGTTGTCCTCACCGCCGTGTTGTGTGTCGTGGTATTGAGCGGCTGTGAGGATTTTTTCGACGAACTTGCCGATTTGCTTCGCATTAACGGCAGCGATGTAGAGGCCCAGGGAGAAACAACGAGGGATCGGATCGAAACCTTTGAAATCAGTTTTACTACATTTTCGATCCGAGTTGACCAGGACGGTGACACGACCCCAACGGTGGACGTCATGGACAACGCGACAATCTATACGATGCAATCGAATGTCAGAGCCGAGTTCACTCTTACGACTGGCGAGGGAAGGGGATTTGATTTAGAAATAGGTGACAGGCTGATTGCGCGACCCGGGGCAGGCACGCTCACCATCGTCCAAGAAAATTGACGTAGACCGTGCGGAGCATTCTCACATCGAGGGGGACCACATGGGGAACGCTCCCCATGCCCATCCTCCTCTCAGAGTAACACAATAAACGACCGCCATAACCGTCTGTCGCCATCTCCTCTCTGCCGCTCCGTTTTCCCCGGCGCATCCCCAGACTCTTAAGCTTCACCCCGGTCTCAGACCAGATAATCCCATGCCTCAAGTCTGCCCATCGATTAGCCGATACATATTCTGCATACCGGAACAACCTACCAGGGCCAGAACCAAGGCGAAATGCCCCTATCGCTAGCCCATGCTCTTCCTTATGGTATATGCAAGAGGCGATATTGATGAATGGCTGTAAGTATTGTGTCATCATCCACAACCGAAAACGACGCGGTAGAAAACGGGCACGCGGCGTCGCCATGTGCTTGGCGCAAGAGGAAATGACGCGGTGTGACCAAAAGCGGTCCGACCGCGGCCCTGGTTGCGCATACCACGACGCCAAAGTCAAGACTCAGAACCCGCAAGAAGCCGCACACAACCCGACGCTGTCCGTCGAGAACTGAACCACACATCACGACACCTGCCTTCAACCTTCCACACAGACAAATAATGACCTGAACAGAATTACCTTTATACATTTCTCCAGAGAAAAAATATAAATTTCATTTGGTTTCGGTACTTAGTACAGCGTACCGCGTTCTCTCCTGTTATCTCACCTTGCCTCCGTTGCCACGGGGCACATGACGGTAAAAACCCGCCTGATTCAAGCCCGCTTACCGGTGGCGGCTTGACCCATTGTGCACGGTTTGTGACGCCCTCACACGGCACCCCTGGAACAATATGTGATTGGCGCATCGGCCAATTTAGCAGGTCAAGCATGGTATCTCCCTGCAGATTAGGGTATCTTTGTGTTATAGAACAAGCAGCAAGCCAACCGTTCGTTCAATAGCCCCAGCATAAAGGCAAAAAAAAGTATGGAAGCAACAACAGCGGCAAAACCCCTCCATGGCAGCCGTGAAGAGCGTTATCCCCGGGCCAAAATGCATACGTTGCCAAACGGCTTGCGCGTCGTTGTCCTGGAAGATCACAGCGCGCCCGTGGTGGCATTGCAGACCTGGGTGCACTTTGGCAGTGCCGATGAGGGGCCGGCGATTGCGGGTATCGCACATGTCTTTGAACATATGCTGTTTAAGGGTACCGAACGCTTTCCGAATGGCGAGATTGCCGCGCTCATCGAAGGGGCTGGGGGGTCCGTAAACGCCTGGACCAGCTACGACGAGACCGTCTATCATGTGACCCTGTCAAGCCGGTTTTGGGAAACCGGTTTTGACGTGCTCAGCGATGCGGTCCTCTATTCGCTGTTGGACGACACGGAATTGGCACGGGAAAAGGAGGTCGTGCTGGAAGAGCTCTGGCGGGGCAAAGACAACCCCGACCGTGAAATCTCCGAGCGTCTCTTCGAGCTCACCTACACCACCCACCCCTACCGCCGTCCAGTCATTGGCTCTGAAGAGACGGTAACCCAAATCGGCCGCGACGATATGTTGCGCATCTTTCGTACCTGGTATGTGCCAAATAATATGATCCTCGTCGTCGTCGGTGACTTTGATACCACCGTGTTGCTGCAGGCAGTGGAAGATCGCTTCGGCGTCTTTCCAGCGCCTGATCTCCCGGTGCGCCCGCGGCCGGAAGAGCCGCCACAAACCGCGCCCCGCGTGTCCGCCTTTACCTTCCAAGCGGAAATGGCTCGGGTCAAAATCGCCTTTCCCGGCCTGGCTGCCGCCGACCCCCAGGTTCCCGCTCTTGATCTGCTCAGCGATCTCTTGGGCAGCGGCTATAATTCCGTGCTCTATACCGAACTCAAACGCCGACGCGATCTCGCTTACGATGTCTATGCTTATAGCTATACACCGCAGGATCGCGGTATGTTTATGCTCGGGGCCAGTTGCGAGCCAGAGCGGGTTCCCGACGTGGTACGCGCCCTCATGCAGCATGTACGAGATATGCCAACGCTCGTCCTCTCTGAGCACGAATTGGCGGCAGCCAAAACTCGTATTGTCAGCCACTTCGTCCATGCCAGAGAGACCTGTCAGGGCATTGCTGATCAATTGGGACGCTGCGCCTTGGCGTATGACGATCCGAATTATGGCACGCGTTATATCAACGCCATCGAAGCGCTGACAATCGAGGATTTGCGCCGTGCCGCAGCAATGTGTCTGGATACGCAGCGAGCCAATATTGCGCTGCTCATGCCGGACGGGGTACCGCTGCCAGACCGCAGCACCGTCCTCGCCTGGGCTGCGGAGGAAGCGGCTACCGAACCGGGGATGTTCGATATCCATATGTCGACGGACGCAGTCGCCCAGGTGTCTATCGTGGATCTTCCCGGTCACCAGACACTGCTCGTGCAGACTGACCGTAAGGCGCCGTTGGTCTCCATCCGCGCCGTGCTGGACGGGGGCCAGCGCGTCGAACCCGTCGGCAAGGCAGGACTGGCACGGCTACTGGCTACGGTCTGGGACCGTGGGACGGCCATGCGCAGTGCGAGCGAAATTGAGCATAACCTCGACCGGCTCGGCGCCACGTTCGGCGCCATGAGCGACCGCGACACCCTGCAACTCAGCGCTCGGTATCTCAGAGAGACCTTTGCCGACGGCCTCGAAGTCTTTTTTGACGTATGGGCGCAGCCGACCTTTCCGGAATCGGAAGTCGTACGCGAGCGGACGGATCAATTACGCGAAATGGACTCACTCAAAGAAAATCGCTCTGCCTATGCCTTTCAACATTTCCTTGCCACGTTGTATGGCTCCCACCCGTACCGGTGTCTGTCGCTCGGTTCCCGTGACGGTCTCACAACCGTGTCGCGTGAGGACTTGCTCGCGTTCCACCACGCCTTGGTGCACTCGCAAAAAGCGGTGTTTACCGTGGTGGGCGACATCACGGTTGAGGAAGTGTTGCCCTTGTTGCGCCGCTACATGCCATCTGCGCCCTCGGAGGCGAGGGACGCATCCATTCTGCATACCCCGACGTTTTCCGAACCGACGGAGGCCGTCGAACACATCATCGAGTTAGACGGGCAACAGACGCACATCATATGGGGCTTTTCCACCGTGACCCTGCGCCATCCCGACCGCCACGCGCTGCGCATGCTCGACACGATTCTCGGCGGCATGGGCGGCCGGCTATTCGTCGAACTCCGGGATCAAAAGAGCTTGGCGTATGCCGTGACGACGATTGACGCCTATCCGGTCGATCCCGGCTTCATGACACTTTACATCGGATGCAGTCCCGATAAGGAAACCGAAGCGCTTGACGAGTTCCGGCGCGTGTTACGTGACGTGCAGCAGCATGGTGTCACGGACGAAGAACTGACGCGGGCCAAGACATACTTGGAAGGCGCCCTGGACATTGGCTTACAGGGTACCGGGCAACGGACCGCGGTGTACGGTTTAGGCACACTGCACCTGGGTAAATGGAATGCCTTCCGGGATTACCTCAATGCTGTGCAGTACGTCACGAGCGAGGATATTCAGCGCGTCGCCCAAACCTACCTGAATCCGGATCGCGGCATACGGGTGATTGCCCGGGCCACGCGGGCCTGAGGCGTGGGCAGTTGGCTGTAAATCGTGAGTGAGCCACCGTCTGGCCACGGCTAACGATTAATCCTGTAGGAGGTCGCGGAGCTGCCGAATCGTATATTTCCCCGGCAACTCTTGGGCTGCCGCCATCTCTTTAATCAAGTCCACCAGCAGACTGCTATACGGCGTTGGGACGTGATGCTGACGGCCCAGCCGTACAATCTCTCCATTAAAATAGTCAGCTTCAACTTCGCCACGTTGATGGTAGAGATCCTGCCACAAAGACGCGCGTCCCTTGAGTTCATCATCTTCCGGCACGCCCGGATCGAAATTGGGATCCCGCAACTCCCGGATGCGCTCCTCGATGTCGCCCATGCCCGGAGGCCCTTCATATTCAATACCTGCCGCCTGCAGTATGCGGGTGCCCTCTTCGTACACGTCGGCCAACCAGAGGCGTGCTTCCATCTGGGACCGCGCTTCCTGGCTCGCAAAGCCGGTCAGGCCCATGGTGGCATTGTTGAGATTCATCAACATTTTGTTCCACTTGTGCCGTGAAACGTATTCGGTGGTGTAGACCGCCAAATCCGTTTCATCCAGGGCCGCGGCCACGTCCTTTGCCGCCTGACTCAGGCCGTCGGGAAAGGTGCCAACACCCACCGGACCGTTACCCGTATGCACCACCACACCCGGTTCGAGCCGTTTCGCCCCAATGAGCACCATCACCCCGTTGACATGTTGAAAATACCTCGCGGCGGTCTCCTCATTGCGCACGCCATTCTGGGAGCAAAATACCGGTAATTCGAGAGAAGTGGCCTGGCGCAGCTCTTGACACGCAGCATCACAGTGAAACGATTTGACGGCCAGAAAAATCGCATCGTCGGCACGGAAATCGACCTCACTGGCCTGCATGACGACGGGAAGATTAAGGGTATGATTGCCGTGCACGCCACGAAGCTGCAGGCCATGTTGCCGCAACGCCGCAACATGATCCGGGATTTTCTCGATCAAGATGACATCTTTCCCGGCCTTCGCCAGTTGCCCACCGATGACGCCGCCAATCGCACCAGCGCCGCAGATGATAAAGCGCATACGCGATTCTCCTTGCATGACGTGAGGTATTCAGCAGAGGAGCAGGCTAGAGACGTATCCTATCGCAAGCGTTTCAAGAAGTTGTGGCTAGCACGACCATGTCAGCATGGCGAAGCCAACCGGGAGATGCGCGGGCACAACGTATGATTGAGGCGTACTAACCTCCCGGATATCGGATGGCGCTTCTCATCTCTGACCAACCCCATCATGGGATTAAAGGCCGAGCCGCATCTACATCATACACCTCTGCGTCGTCGTCCATATCGCCAGCATCTTGACTATCCCCAGCCTCTCCGGGAGGAGGTGACAGGTTCACGGTTCGGTCTAACTGCACGCTCTTAACAAAGTCTAAAGCATCGGGTTCTGGAAGCTGATTTCGCATCCTTGGCCATACCGAATTACACACTGCCATAATGAAGCCGATTTCGTTTATAAGAATCGAGGAAAGCAGTCCGAAATGCAACAAAAGCGCACCGCTGGCGCTAATCAGAGCTGGAGCGATAATCAATCTTAACGTCGTTTTGATATTGACATCGTAGTTCTGTGCAAGATCAAAAAGGTAGCAGAGCTGACGCAGACTCTGGTCCATTAAAATGACCTGAGCCGTATCCGTGGCCACCGTGGAAGCCCCTCGTAAAGAAATGGACACATCGGCTTGTTTCAGCGCAATGGCGTCATTGATCCCATCACCTATATAACAGACGGTTTTTCCCTCCTCCTGAAATTGCTTAATCAGATCAGCCTTGTTTTCAGGTAGGACCTCGGCAAAATACTGATCGATGCCCACGTGTTCGGCCAACTTTCCCGTCGGTTGTGCATGATCACCGGATATGATGCATAAGGACTGCAGGTTCCGGTGGCGTAGACCGCTGACAACGTCAGGGGCTTCCGGACGCACCGTGGCATGGAATTCAATGGCTCCAGCGACGGCTTCGTCGACGGCCACAAGGACCAGGCTGTAACCTTGTTGGTGACATGTTTCCTGGGCCTGGCGCATGTCCGCCGAGATGAAAATCCCCTCCATTTCCATAAAACGCAAGCTCCCGACATGAAGGAGACGCTGGCCTGTCTTCACGGTCAGTCCGTACCCTAAGGTATAGGCCGCCTCATCAATCTCAGGGACGTGAAGTTGTCTGGCCTCGGCTTCCTGGAGGATAGCGATTGCAATGGGATGGGTCTGTTTCGTTTCCGCCATGGCCGCATAGAGGAGAATGTCGTTTTCTTCGTAACCCGGGCAGAGATGAAACTGCCCGATGTGGGGCTGTTCTTCGGTCAACGTGCCCGTTTTATCGAACACGATGGTATCGATGGTGTTCAATCGTTCAAAGACCCGCCCGTCTTTAATGAGCACGCCGTTTTTGGCGGCCGTCTCCAGGAAGTATAGGATGCCAATATAGGTGGCGATCGTAGTTTTATAGCGCGGATGGGCACTGAGGAGCGCCAACGAGCCCATCGGCCCAATGAAGGGAAGAGAGGCCCCACCCATCAGCAGGGTCGGCCCCACCGTTCGATTACTGACAGATTCCACTCTCAACTGGCTTTCGGTTTTGACATTGATCGTCTGATTGAGGACCTCGCCAATATGGGCGACAATCGTCTCCTGACCTGCCTTTTCAACTTCAATGTGGATCTTACCGGACAGAACGACGGTTGAAGCGTAAACGTAGTCGCCGACGCCTCTGTCCACCGGCTGCGCTTCTCCGGTAAGAATATGTTGGTCCACAGCGGCGACCCCGGCGGTAATCTGTCCATCGACAGGGATCATGCCCCCCGCATCGACGACCACCGTATCGCCGGCCTCGATGGTCTCAAATGGGACTTCGACCTCAGTGCCATCAACCAGCAGCCACACATGCTGGGGTTGCTGCCTGAAAACGTCGACGACACTGCTTTCGGATTGGTTGCGAATTTGGCTCGTCAGCTTTCGATTATACATCAGGAGAAACAACTGAAAATTAGCGGTGAGAAAATAGCCCAGGGCGGTACAAGTGGGAATAATAATGACATACAGCACATCCATATTGAGCTTGCGCTCTTTGACCAGCGATCCATAAGCATTTTTTAGAAAATCACTAAAGACATAGAGCATCGCAGGAAGACTGAGCAGGCTGAATGGCGCATAGACTAGCGTGCCGACGGTGGATAAACCGAGTGCAACAGCAGAAATTGCCACTTTTTGATCCAGCTCTTTCGTCGAGCCATGAGCCTTGTCTCCACCCTGGTCCGATGAGAGTTCCATAGACTGTTGCTGATACGACTCACCAAAGCGGAGTTTCATCGTCGATTTTTGCAGCCAAGACCGCGCACGACTGCCAAGTGACGTGACGGCCCGTGTGGCAACGATGCCGCCCATGAAGGTATATAATACGGCCTTCCTCAGCGGCCCTAAGGGCCGCACCTCCGGACATGCTTTAGGAACCAACCACGTCTTCTGCGGAGATAGGCGCGCTTTTCTGGCGCGAGTGGCCATTGCTAGAGCTAGTCCGCAGCCATAAAAAATCGCTGGAAGCATCTCGTGTTCCTCTCTCAGCGGCTCCTTCCGCTTGTATCTTGACAGTTGCGGATGCCTCTGCCATAAGATCTTGTATATCTTCACGTACCTCGTGCACGGCTCTCTGCAAACGATAGGTGAGCGTGCCACCCTTTTTGACGGCACCGCGGACGAGGGGAATCGTACGTTCAACGATCATAGGCGTTACCGAGCCCAACAAAAACCATGTCACGCAAGGCCACATACGCTAGCGTTTCCTTCTCGTTCCTGATGCCCTGAGCAGTCAGTAGGTTGCGACAACCATCATGCCATTCGATAACCTCTTATGCAACGATGTAGCTTGTCGAGGACGAGTCATAAGGCTCTCGTTCGGTCTCCGCCACGTGATTCCCGCTTCTATACTGTGGCAGCATACCATTTGCCGTGGCGATCAAATTAAACGCATTGTTGAGCAGCAACGACGTGCCAAACCCGAAGACGCCGACCAGCGCGCCCGCGATGCAGAACGAATTGGGAATCAAGGTCAGCATCACGCTCCGATACATATTGCGTCTCAGGTTCTCCGAGATATCAAGGAGCAAGTCGAATTTGGCCAGATTACCATCCATGAAGATCACATCGGCGACATCCGTCGCGACATCCGCTGCACCGCGTAGTGAAATGGAGTAATCCGCTTGCGATAGAGCGATCGAATCGTTGATACCATCTCCAACCATCGCGACTTTCAGGCCTTGCTGCTGGAGGGCCTGCACATGCTCGGCCTTGTCTTCGGGCAGGACTTGGGCAAAGTAGCGATCGATACCGAGACGGTGCGCCAGAGCCTGGGTGGCCATCTCATGATCGCCGGAAATCAGGTAAACATGCTCGATACCACGCTGGCGCAGATGCTGGATAATACGGTACCCTTCTGGGCGAGGGGCAGCTTGCAGCTCGATGAGCCCAATCAGGTGTCCATCGGCGGCAGCAAAAATAGCCGAGCCGCCCTGGCTGTGAATGCCCTCCAGGCGTCCGAACATATCGCTAGGCAGCGTAATACCTTCGCGTTCCATGAAACGCTGACTGCCCACCTTGAGCGAGACATCTTCCACGTCTACCTGGACGCCAAATCCAATCGCGTACTCGGCGTCGGCCACCCGGGGTAGTGCTAGCTGCAGTTCTGCCGCCCGCTGCCGAATCGCTTTGGCAATGGGGTGAGTAAACCGTTGCTCGGCAACGGCGGTATATCTGAGGATCTGGTCCTCCGTGAAAGCGCGATCGCATGACCAGATCCGGCCGACCATGGGGACTTCTTCGGTCAGGGTCCCGGTCTTATCAAAGATGACCGCGTCCAGAGAATGAAGCGATTCCAGAATACTGCCATTTTTAATCACGATGCCGTTTTGTGCTGCCACCGCGATAGACGACAGAAGGGCGAGGGGACCGGCAATCCGAATACCCGTACCGAAGTCGCAGTTCACGATCGCCAACATGGCGCTGGAGCCGCTTACCACACGCCCGATAGCGCCAAGACCCATAGTCGGCAAGACCATGAAATCCGCGAACTTCTCGTTCGTCGACTGCAGCCGCGCTTTGTACCCGACCGACTCCTCGATGATGTGCACGATTTGGGAGGCTTGCGTATCGGTGCCGGTTTGATTCACCCGTACAGCGAGCTTACCTGCGACGACGGTGGTCATCGCGTAGACAGCATCTCCAAGCACACGCTCGGCCGGCGCAAACTCACCGGTCAGCACTTGCTGATCCACCATCGCCTCGCCATCAACGACGATCCCGTCCACCGGCACCTGATCACCCGACCGCAGCACGACAACGCCATTCACTTGGAGGTCAGCGACCGGGACCTCAACTTCTTCACCATCGACCAACAGCCAGGTGGTCTGAGCTTGCTGGCCAAAAATTTGGGACAGCATCCGTTGGGACTGCGCCATCGAAGTTTCGAGAAGCAGATCGGCGATATCGACGGCCCACACCATAAAGGCACTGGCTAGGATATAACCATACGCCAAGGAAAGACTGATCACGGTCGCATCGAGGATATCGACTTTGATCTTTCGATCCACGACCAGCGTCCGCACCGCACGTGCGAGAATATGGGCCGATGCGACCAGGGTCCCCAAGATGGCGACAGGGGCGAGAACCGGCAGGAACTTCGCTATACTCGCGACGACCAGTGTCCCGGTCGACGTGGTGAGCTGAAGCACCACACGATCCCACGGTATCGGCGCCAGCTGGGCCGCTTCGACATCGAAGCTGTGCATCGCAGCTGCTACCATCGCGTCGAGCTGTATCCGGAGTTGGGCACTCGATAATCGATTGGGCGTGTATTTCACTAAGACGCACGAAGTCAGTAGATTCATCGAGTAGCTCGTGACACCGTTGAGCTGGAGCAAGCCCATACCGACCTGCTGGGCGACCTCGGTATAGCGGCAAAGCAACGGATGAGCGGCGCGGAGCCGGCCCGGAAGATCGCTCTTGACGGTCCAGCGGGCCTTGTGCTCTGGCGCCACCGCCGTCTGGGGCGCCTCGGTTGCCCGCTCCATCACGAGCGCCTGTTCTTCCGCCATTAAGCAGGTCAAAAACTGCTTCTGGGAGTAGTGTGCGCGGTCATAGCGGATGAGCACAGAGAAGGTGATGCGGTTGGGTTCAAGGCCCCCCACCACGTCCTGGGCGACGAGGCGGCGCAAACGGATGAGGTAATCGGACCAGATCGCTTCAGGTACGCGCAAGCGTAGACGGCCTGGAATGAAGCTACGCAGCTCAAATCCCGGATACTCCCACTTGTGACACGACACGATCCCTATACTCCTCCTCTGGGTCCTGTGACTGACGCTTGATGTTCGGATCACGCCCGGATCTGCCCGGCGTGTAGGTCGTCGGTATCCACGGCCTGAAACCGTTGTTGGTAGATCTCGTTGAGCAAGAGCGATGCCGGTCCTTCGTCCGTGGAATTGGCGCCCGTGCGAAATGAATCCGGCAGCCCGATCTGCAGACCGAGAAAGGTCAATAAAAAGGCGGGGGAAAGCGGCTCCGGCACCAGCAATACGATCATGATCGGGCCCGCGAACAGGACCAGTTCGCCCGGGATTCCCGGCACGCCAAAACCGAGAATATAAATGATCGGAAGGCATAATAGCAAGCTCAGCATGCTGATGGGGAGTCCGAGCATCATGCAAACGGCGGGTATCATGACAAAGCCGCAGGTCAGGGTCCCGTTAATGTTGATGATAGAGCCCACGCCAACGGAAAAGCGCCGCACCGACGGGTCAATATCGGGATAGAGTTCCTTGAGCAGATACATGTTGAGAGGAGTCGACAGGGCTTCGGAGGAAGTCGCCCACAACAAGGGATAGATGCGTAGGAAATACCGGGTGAAATACGCCCGGAGCGATATCCCTGGAACCTTGTATCGCGCGTAGAGCAGAAGCACGGCGTGCCAGATCGAACAGATGAGCCCGGTGAGCAATGCCAAGATGATATAGACCTGTAGGATGCCGCGTGCAGTTGTGGTATCGAACGGTATCCCCAATAATGTCACCCGCCCGAAGGTCGACGTCGGATACTGTGCAAAATGAGCTTCGAGGACCTGGGGTAGCGTGATGACGTAAATCCCCACGAGGAAGGTAAAGACTGGTACGACAAACGTACACACCTCGCCCAGTTTTTCCACCATTTCCGGTAACTGCGAAAAGGCGCGCACCAACCGTCCCTGGCGGTTCCAGAGAAGCACGGCGGCGATAATCGAGGCATAAATCGCGAAGAAGTAAGGACTCCGCAGCAAGGTATTCCCGACGGAGAGAAACGGCGTGGTGAAAGCCGAATCTTCGACGCTGCCGCCTCCGAACAGCGGTAGCGTGTAGACTGCGGATACGAGGGCGACCGCGAGCAGGCAGGCGTAGAGGCGCAGCTTGGCAAACCAGAGCACCGCATAGACCGAAAACTGCCGACCGTCAGCCCCCCCTTGTTGCTGGATACGCAGGAGCGAAGGCGCCAGGATACAAAAGATGACCAGCGGCGCCACCGTGCCGTAGGCCCCGACAATCACATCCAGGCATGCCTCGAGCAGGTCCATGAAGGAAAACATACTGCCCAACAGGAGGCCAAGGCCAAAGCCGGCCCCGGCATACAACGTCGAATATCGCATCATATGTTGTCCAACCGCGCCGATCGTCACGCCCATCTTGCTACCTTCAATGCTATGGAAAACGCCGCTTTGGCGGTGTAGACCGGCCTCCACGCAGTCTCGTAGGTCATCATGGTTAGCCAAATTTAGAGGATTGTGTCGTCATCGATGAAGACAGAATTCTACCGCGTTTTTTTTGTTGAGTCAATAGCTCTCAGCTTAAAAAATCGATTGGAAAAGGATAATTTTGGAGTCAAGCGAAGCCCCTTACAACCGCATAGAAGCTCGTTGTGCTCCAAAAACAGTTATATCCATATATTTGTGGTATATGTGTTTCGGCGCGAGTGAGATTATAGCAGCTAAATGAGATATTTGATCGCACCGATACCGATAGGGTTGGCCAGTTTTTTGAAGAATGATAGCATCTCACACACCCGTCGAGAAACTCGCTGCCGCAGTCACCCTCTAAACCATATTTGGCTTTGCTTCGCCTGGACGACGCGTTAGGCCGAAGTTCCCCTGGCAGAATAGGCGGAGGGTTAAGTAGATCAACAGGTTGGCCCAATTCAAAAGTCCA
>CBCXVS010000041.1:0-34600 GCA_965178525.1 uncultured bacterium
AAGGTCAATTCGTTTCAGGCTTTTGAGTTTTTATTTCAACAAGTTGTCGCCGAATCACGGGAGGAACTTCGGGTTAGGGCCTCGAAGGAGAGTTGACGCCGCAGGAACACGGGGCTTAGGTCCTGCTGCTGGACTCGGATAAGCAGTCCGCTTGCCGACACATGACAGATCGTCCCGGAGGTGGCAAGGCACAGTCCGCGGTTTAACGCGCGCAGATCCCGCACATGAATGGGCTCGAGAAGCTTCCGTGGGGAAGCGCCACTTGGCATGGGTCGTTCCCTTTCTCTCTGGGGGGCCGCAGTTTTCTGCAGTGTCTATACGGTTGCCGGGTCGCTTGGTATAAAGCATAGCAGCCTGACAGATGAGAAACCTGAGGGGAATCTAAGGATTGTGTGGTATTTTTGTGGTATTTTCGTGTGGATGGTAACAACGAGATGATGATATTTTGTAACCATGCAGACGTGGCGTCCAGGGACGATGATACCACTGGCGTTTCCTAACTAGCCTGGAATCGCCAGAACGCTTGGTCCCATAGATGCCGGTTAGTGAACCAAAGCGTGTCGTGTTGACAGGTCTGTAAGAATGGCTTATTATCTCCTATAAGTCCAGGAGGTAGCCTATAAATGCAGGACAGAACCATGCGCACCAAGGACCGATTATCTCCCTTGGAATGGGACATCATGGAGACGATTTGGCAGCTGGGCGGGAGCCCCTCGGTACGTGACGTCTTGGAAAGCATGTATCCGCGTGGTGGGAAAGCGTATACCACCATCCAAACCGTGATGAACAATCTCGAACGCAAAGGCTTTCTCCGCAAAAATAAAATTGGACTCGTCAATTTCTATCGGCCGGCCAAAAAGCGCATGGATGTGGTGCGCCGGGAGACCAACCGCTTTGTGGACAACGTGTTTGGGGGCTCGTTTCAGGCCTTGGCCGGCTATTTGATCCAGTCCGATACCCTCACCCAGGACGAGATCGACGCGCTCAAAAACCTCATGGAGACCAAAGCCCGCGAACGGGGAGACTCTCCATGATGGCTTGGATGAATGACATCA
This sequence comes from uncultured bacterium, assembly GCA_965178525.1. Taxonomy (GTDB): domain Bacteria; phylum Tectomicrobia; class Entotheonellia; order Entotheonellales; family Entotheonellaceae; genus CBCXVS01. Next base: position 1,056 of record CBCXVS010000041.1, read on the forward strand.
GCCTGGTGTGGGCCCATTACATGTTGCTCCTGACCCTGCAAAACGGCCTGTTCCTCAGCGGGATTTTCGGCCTCCTCTACCTGTTGCGCAAGCAGCCTGCGGTCTTACGCCGCACCGTGGCGTTGATCGGTCTGTACAAACTTTTTTGATCCCGGTGATTCCCGTGGCGCCGATCGAGCGCTTGCCTGTGTTGCCCGATGTCCACGGTCTCATGATGCGGTCTGCCGACATCATGGCGCCACCGCATCATGTGCTCTCCGGCATCTCTCTCTTGATGTTGGCGTGGCTAGGCGTGGCCTTGAGCTTACTTAGGCGAGCGTTGGTCAAGAGTTATCGATTACGGCGGGAACTTCACCGGGCGCAGCCGCTGGACATGTCCCTTGACCCGGATATCGATACATTGCCGCGCGGCCATATCGCGTTTTTCCAGTCCTCATGGGATCATAGTCCGCTTGTCTTCGGTTTTTTTAAGCCCCGCATGATTCTACCCGTAAGTTGGGCGACGTGGTCAGCGCCGTGCAAACGCGTGGTCGTGGCACACGAAGTGGCGCATATCCGTCAAGGCGACCCATGGGTCTATCTGCTGCAAACGGTGGCGCAGGCTCTGCATTTCTTCAATCCGTGGGTGTGGGTTTTGAACCGATCTCTCTGCCAATACAGCGAAATGACATGCGATGATGCCGCCGTGGAGGCGGCGTCCATCTCCCGCGCGAGGTACACCGAGCATCTCCTACACATCACCCAAACCGTGATGGTCGCAAGGCGCTTGCAGCCCGCCCATTTAGCTGTATCGGCCGCCTACCGAACGTTGCGGCAGCGGATCGACTACCAGCTCTCTACAAGGGCCATGGCCCGCACACACGTGGCCCTGCGGTGGGGCGTCATCGCTCTCCTGGTGTTGGCGTCGATACCGTTCTGCTGGGATCTAACGTCGTTAGGACGCGCGGGCGCCAGCGCCGAGGTTCGAGGTCTAGACCGAAGTTCCTCCCGTGATTCGGCGACAACTTGTTGAAATAAAAACTCAAAAGCCTGAAACGAATTGACCTTTGTTCCCATGTAAATCGCAAAATTTTCGCTCCTATTCTGCCACATGGGCTTGACATCGTCTGAAAACGTATGACCATAAGCCATGTCGTTTCAGGAGGTTGGATTGTTCCCATGTAAATGGACTTTTGAATTGGGCTAACCTGTTGATCTACTGAACCCTCCGCCTATTCTGCCAGGGGAACTTCGGTCTAGAGAGGCAACGGCTGCGGTCGGTAAAGCGGTGGCCGCGGTGATCGAGGCCGAAAGAGATATCTTCCTGGATTTTGCCGGAGCCAGCGGCATCGACCTCGTCGCAGTTGAGTAGCGCTTTTCCCAGGCCCCTCCTGCGTCCGTGTCTCGGCGTCGCGGGGCTGGCGCTGCTTCGGCTCCACAGAAGGAGATGACAACCATGTTTCGACACATTCGATTCTCAAGAACATCGGCCGGATTCGCTCTCGCCGCAGCAGCTTTTGCGATGCTGTTGGGCTTCTCTGGCGAAGCACGGGCCCAGGAGCCGTCCCGCGGCGAAGCTAGCGCAGTGATCGGTTGCTTCTACGAGTGCAAGGAAGGATCCAACTCACGTACGTGGCAGGAAGTCACCACGCTCATGATCGCCAACTTCGCCCGTGGCGGCAACAGCGCCAAGCTCGCCTATCTGAACGGCAATGAGAGGATCATCGCGACGAGCGCCGTCCTCATGTCCTTCGAGGATCTCGACGAGGTCAATGTCTGCCGCTCGCTTCAGGCGGCTGGGATTACCCCGCCCTCGGCCGGACTGGTGGAGATTCTGGCACGCGACCCCATTTTGCCTCCGAATGGTATACCCGTTCCGAAGGAAGGGGTATACGCCTGGGTGAAGAACGTTACGGGCGAGTTCTCCAAGGAGGTCGACGAGCCTTTCGAAGGCCGCGTGACGAGCGTCGGTAAAACCGAGTGCCGTATCATTCCGCCACGCGTACTCTCCTTTGAAGAGCTGCGGCGGAAGATCGAAAGGGCGGAGGACAACAACGCGCCGCAGATCCGGTCGATCCTGATTGAAGAGACCGGACAGGATGGTCCTTCGCCGTTTTAGCAGCAGGGGACCCCGTCGTCTCGATGAGCAGATCGTAGTTTGACACAGTGGGAGGCGCTTTCCGCGTCCCCCACCCTCAATATCTCTGGCTCAAACTCGCTGGCGAGTCTTTGCATCTCATCCCATGTGGCAAGACTCGCTCGGCCTGTTTCTTTACCACCGACCCCCTCGATCGGGTTCCGGCTTACCCAATCGCGGCGAGTTCGAACCGGTCGCGCCAGCGCGTCCGCAGCACATGCAACAGCGGCTGATGCGCCGGAAGCGTCAGCGTCGGATCCATCTCGATCAGGGCAAAGGCCGCCTGTCGAGCTTGTTCGAGCCACAACCCATGATGCAACAAATTGCCCACGTGTAATTCCGGCAGCCCCGCCTGTTTGGTCCCCAGCAATTCCCCTGGCCCCCGGATCTGCAAGTCCTGTTCGGCAACATAAAACCCATCCGTGCTCTCCTGCATTACCTGCAAGCGCTGGCGGCCTTCTTTACTCAACCGCTCTCCAGGGATGAGAAGACAATAGGCTTGGTCAGCCCCCCGCCCGACTCGGCCACGGAGCTGGTGTAGCTGAGCCAGACCGAACCGCTCGGCATTTTCAATCACCATGACCGTCGCGTTGGGAATGTCGACGCCGACTTCGATGACGGTGGTACAGACCACAATATCGAGTTCGCCTTGCTTGAAGGCGTACATGACGCTATCCTTTTCCTCCACGCCCAACCGGCCATGCAACAGACCGAGCCGGTAATCCGCAAACGCATCTTGCCGCAACTGTGCCGCCATCTCGACGGCGGCGCCAAGCTCGAGGCTTTCCGACTCCTCGATCAGTGGGTAGACGATATACGCCTGGCGCCCTTGCCGCACTTCCCGGCGCACACGGTTATAGGCTTGCTCGCGGCGGCTGGCGGTGAGGACTTGGGTTTGTACGGGGAGCCGGCCGGGCGGTAACGCGTCAATGACCGAGAGATCGAGATCGCCATAGAGGGTCATCGACAATGTGCGGGGGATGGGCGTTGCCGTCATGACGAGGACATCGGGCGTCAACCCCTTGCGGCGTAGCGTGGCGCGCTGCAAGACGCCAAAGCGATGCTGTTCGTCCACCACAATCATCCCCAAGCGATGAAATTGCACTTCGTCGTAGAGCAGCGCATGGGTCCCAACGATGAGATCGACCTCCCCCTGGGCAATACGTTCGAGGAGCTGCTGCCGGGCTTTGCCTTTGAGGGCACTGGTCACCAGGGCCACCTCCAGAGCCAAGGGACATAACAGCTCCCGCAAGGTCGAGAGGTGTTGTTCCGCCAGAATTTCGGTGGGCGCCATGAGGGCGGCCTGGAACCCATTGGAGACGGCCATCAGCATCGCGAGGAGGGCGACGACGGTCTTGCCGCTGCCCACATCTCCCTGAATCAGCCGATTCATAGGAAACGGGCGCTGCATATCGGCCAGCACCTCGTGCAAGACCCGCTGCTGGGCCGCCGTCAGGCGAAAGGGCAGATGGTCGATGAGCTGCTCACCGAGGTGATTGGGTTCCTGGTAGGGAGCCACGCGCAGGTCGTGTTGGGTCGCGCGTTGGCGCAACGCCAGACCAATTTCGAGGAGAAAAAACTCTTCAAACACCAAACGCTGATGGAACACCGTCTCCTGCTTGTCAAGCTGGGACAGCTCGACCTCGGCCTCCGGAAAATGCACCTGCCGTAGGGCTTCTTGCAGGCTGGGTAAGGCATGGGCCTGGCGCACGGCGTCCGGCAAGGTTTCCGGCATCTGGGGCACATAGGTCTCGACGACCGATTTCATCAGCGCGCGCATGGTCTTTTGATGCAGCCCCGCCGTGAGCGGGTAGATCGGCACGAGCCGGCCAAAATGAACCAGGTCACTCTCATCTTCTTCGAGGACTTCGAGATCTGGATGCACGACTTCGCGCGCGGTGTTGTAGGCGTTCAGCGCAATCATACCACTACCGACGACGCGCGCGCCCACAGGAAAACGGTCTTGCAAGTACGTCCCGCGGTGCTGAAACCATTTACAGATCAGGGCGCCGCTATCATCCTCAAGGGTCAGGGTAAACAGCGGCTTGCCGCGCCGTTGCGGCACGGCCTGCACCGTGGCAACCATGCCGTAAAACGTTTGCCGCTGACCGACGTGGAGCAAGCCCAACGGCGTCATGTGCCGGCGATCTTCATAGCGCGCCGGCAGGGACCACAGGAGATCATGGACCGTATGTAAATTGAGTTTGGCAAGCAATGCGGCCCGTTTGGGCCCGGCGCCTCGTACGAATTGCACCGGTTGCGCCAGCGGGTCGGCAGGCTCGGGGGGACGGGTGGAGGCGGCGTCAACTGGCGCAGGAGGTGACGCGGCTGGGGTCCGCGGCTTCGTGTTGCGAGGCGGCGGCGCCTCGGAAGCTGTGTCCAATTCAGCCTGCATCCTTGCCAGCAGCACCTGCGCCTGGATCAGGCATATTTGCTTGTGTGGCAAGTCGAGGGCGTCAAAGCCCTGCATCGTCTGGGTGAGTTCCTGCAGTAAAGGCACAAGCGCAGCAGGCAGCGCCAGCGCTTGCAATGCCTGCACATGATGACACACGTAGGGATCGAGATCGCGCAGCTTGGCGAGCTGGGCAAAATGGTTCCGCATGGCATATCGGAGCGGCTTCCCCAGTTGCTCCAAATGACGTTGTACGGCCGGATCGACCATGCCTTGTCCTTCTACCGCGATCCTTGCGCTGCCAACGAGAATATGCTAGGTTTACTCGCCGCGATAAGCAACATGTAACAAGGACCTGCACGCTGGAATCATGGTAGGATGCGGCTACGGCCACGCGCCACCGGCGTCACGGCATAATGAGGACATGGGCCATGGCCAAACGCTGCGAGATGTGTGGAAAAGGACCCCGATACGGGAACAACATTAGTCACGCCCACAACGTGACGAAGCGCCGCTGGAATCCGAATCTTCAGCGCATGCGGGTGCAAACATCGGGTGGGTCCAAGCGCATGCGGGTGTGCACACGCTGTTTGCGCTCGGGTAAGGTCCACAAAGCGTCCTGAACCTCAGGTTGGCCACTTTCTCCGCCGTCCGCTCTTGACCCGTTCGACCGACAACACACCCCGGAGCCCCTCCACCCGCTGCATCACGTCTTTGAGGTGGTTCACGTCACGAATATCGACCGTGAAATCGAGATAGGCTTTTTTCTCCTGCGTCGTGGTGACGGTAGCACGCCGAATGTTGCCGTCACAGGCGGCAATCGCCGCACTCACCCCCGCTAACAAACCTTGTTGATCGATCGTGACGACCGCGATGCGAACCGGATGCATGACGTCTTGACGCAGATCCCACGCCACCGGCACGCGGCGCTCGGCATTGTACTCCAACTTTTCCGCGCTCAGACAGTCCGAGGTATGCACCGTAATGCCACGTCCACGCGTCACGTAGCCGACAATGCGATCGCCTGGCAGGGGATGACAACACTGAGCAAAGCGCACGAGGATATCATCCAGGCCCTGGACCTTCACGCCCTCTTCGCGCCGCTGACGGGGCGTGAAGCTCGGCGTCTTATGCTGCTGTTTGTGGGTCTCGATAATATCCGCCGGAAGCAAGCGGTTGGCCACTTGGGTGGCCGACACGCGCCCGTACCCGATGGCTGCCAGGAGATCTTCCGCCGCTTGGACGCCAAAATTCGGCGCCAGCTCCGCCAGTACCTCCACCTTCATGTAAGCATGCGGATTCGGCACGTATTTCTGCAATTCACGCATGCAAATCTCGCGTCCCATGGCGATACTGCGATCCTTCTGTTCCGCTTTGAGCCATGCCTTGATCTTGGTCCGCGCCCGAGAGGTCACCACCCAACGCAACCAGTCGCGGTTTGGCACACGCGACGGCGAGGTGCGAATCTCCACCGTGTCACCATTGCGCAGCTCATAGCGCAAGGGCACAATCCGGCCGTTCACCTTGGCGCCAACGCACTGCTGCCCGATATCCGTGTGGATGGCATAGGCAAAATCAATGGGCGTGGCGCCGCGCGGAAACGCCCGCACATCGCCCTGTGGCGTGAAGACGTACACTTCCTCTGGAAACATGTCAACTTTGACCGTTTCCATAAATTCAATCGGATCTTTCAAATCCTGCTGCCACTCCAACAGATGCCGAAGCCAGGCGAAACGCACATCATCCGTGCCCGGCGCCGCGCCCTCTTTGTAACGCCAGTGCGCGGCGATGCCTTCTTCGGCCGTCTTATGCATCTCCTCGGTGCGAATTTGCAACTCGAGGCGCTCACCATCCGGTCCGACTACCGTGGTATGGAGCGATTGATACATATTGGGCTTGGGCAGCGCAATATAATCTTTAAAACGCCCTGGGATGGGCTTCCACAGCGTATGAATGGTGCCCAGCGCCGCGTAACAATTCGGGATGGAATCCGTGACGATCCGAACCGCCAAGATATCGTAAATATCCTCAAACGCCGCTTGTTGCCGCTGCATCTTTTGGTAGATGCTGTATAGATGTTTGGCGCGCCCTGTGGTGCTGCAGGGGATGTTCATGTTGTCCAACGTTTCGGCGATGAGCGATTGCGCCTGAGCAATCGAGCGTTCGCGCGCCTCTTGGGCACTGACGAGTTGCTGTCCCAGTTCCTGATAAGTACGCGGATTCACATAGCAAAACGACAGATCTTCCAGTTCGGCTTTCATCCACGCAATGCCCAAGCGATGCGCCAACGGGGCATAGATGTCGAGCGTTTCCTGGGCAATGGCGTGTTGTTTATGTTCAGGCAGATGTTCGAGGGTGCGGAGGTTATGGAGCCGGTCGGCCAACTTCACCAGGATGACCCGAATATCTTTCGCCATCGCCACGACCATCTTGCGAAAGCTTTCCCCCTGGTGTTCCTCACGGCTACTGAATTCCAATTTGTTTAGCTTTGTCACCCCATTCACCAGGACCGCGACTTCCTTACCGAAGTCTTGCGCAATCTGCTCTTCCGTCGCACCGGTATCCTCCAGCGTATCATGGAGGAGCGCACTCGCAATGGTCATGGCATCCATGCGTAATTGGGTCAGGATGTAGGCCACTTCCAGGGGATGGGAGACGTAGGGAATACCCGAGAGGCGCTTCTGTTCTTTATGCGCGTCGGCAGAGAAGAGATACGCCCGGTGAATCAGGTCGAGATCCGCGTGCGGATTATACTGCTCAACAGCGGCGATAACCTCTTCGATAGCAGGCATAGCTCCATCACTCTATTGAGAACAAGCGTTTGTTTTTCCTCAACGAAATGGTATGGCATGGGCAACTATACTCAGGCCTATAGGGAAAGTCAAGCGTCTTGCTGCCCATGCGAAAGCGGAATTTTCATTCGGCCCGCCGTCTCCGTCAGGGCATGGCGTCGATGCTTTGGAAAGCCCCCTTGATCTCGACACGCTTTGCAACATATACTCCCTTGAATTTATGTCGTCTGCTGCGCCATAGAGGATCAAGGCGCCATCATACCAGGGGGGACCCGATGCCGCACCCAAAGGAGTACCCATGCGATTACGACGGAAGATGATCGATTACGTCGCCAAAACCGTGACCGACAATCTGTTCGACGAGGAATTACTCGCGATTGAAGACACGCCGGAGACGCTGCAGGCGGAAATACGGCGCATTATTACGGACGATTTGCTGATTGAAGATCGCCTCAATGAAGAGGTGAAGGACATTTTACGTGCCCATACGGCGGAAATCGACCGCGGCAATATCGACTACGCTCGCATGTTTGCGATGGTCAAACGGCAGCTCGTCAAAGAACGCGGCCTCATTCTTTAGATGCCTAGACCAATGGAGGCAATCTGATGAGCTTATCCCGTGAAAAAATCAACCATCTGTCCCAGCTTGTGATGCAGACTCTGGAAACGCTTCCTGGGGTGACCTTGTATGAGCCGGCGAACGCCATCCGCTTAGAAATCGTACGCTCGTTCAACGAAGCCTTGAAGCTGGAGGAGACCATCGACACGGTCGTCCGGCAGAAGTTGAACTCGTACTCGCGCCCCATCCCCGAAGGCAGCCGTGAGTGGGATGTCATGTACCAAAAGTTTTACGATGAGGAATTCGACAAGCGCTTGGTGTAACTCGCCACGCCACCGGGTGCGGCCTGCCCCAACGGCAGCGCGGCGGTACGCTCTAATCCTCCTCGTAGAGCTGCTCCAATTGGGCGGCATATTTCTGCGTCACCACCTTCCGTTTGACCTTCAAGGTCGGCGTCAGCTCCCCGCTTTCCTGCGTGAAATCGGTCGGCGCCACGATGAATTTCTTCACCGTTTCGTAAGATGCCAAGCGTTCGTTATACGTGGCCACACGTTCTTCGAGCAGCTTCACCACATGCGGATGCGTCGCCAGGGTCTCCATAGCCGTGTCCCCCAAGCCCTGTTCGCGGGCATAGACCGCGATTTCTTCCGGATCCAGCGTGAGGACGGCGGTCAGATATTTCTGCCGGTCCCCGTAGACCATGGCCTGGCTAATGTAGCGGTCGGTCTTGAAAAGATTCTCGATGTTCTGCGGCGCAACATTTTTCCCGCCCGCGGTCACAATAAGATCCTTCTTGCGATCGGTGATGCGCAGGAAGCCCTCGGCGTCGATCTCCCCAATATCTCCGGTGGCAAACCAGCCATCCGGCAGAAAAACTTCCGCTGTCTCCTCCGGCCGTTTGTAATAGCCTTGGGCAATGTTGGGCCCACGCGCCAGAATTTCTCCATCCTCGGCAATCCGGATGTCGACGCCCGGAAAAGCCTGGCCCACCGTGCCGAATTTATAATGGCCCGGGCGATTGCCGGTCAAGGCCGGACAGGTTTCCGTCAGCCCATAGCCTTCCAAAATCAAGATGCCGGCGGCATGGAAAAATTCGGCGATTTCCTGCGCCAAGGGGGCGCCGCCAGAGATGAAGTAGCGCAGACGTCCACCCACGCGGGCGTGCAGTTTGCTGAAGACCAAGCGATGCGCCACGCCCTGTTTCCACTGCAGGGCCGCCGGTATGGGCTGTTGACGCTGCTGCAAGGCGCTCACCTGACGCCCGACATTGACGCTCCACTGAAAGATCTTCTGTTTGAGAGGTGAGCCACTCGCCCCCATCGCCATGACGCGCGCGTACATCTTTTCATACACGCGCGGCACGCTGAACATGAACATCGGCCGCACCTCCTGCATATTATCGGGCAGGGCGTCGATGCTCTCGGCAAAGGCGGTCGTGAGTCCCAGGTACAATCCTAAAAAAACTTCCAGCCGGGCAAAGGAATGGGCCAGAGGCAAGAATAACAAATGCACCTCACCTGCCTTGGCGTCAACCGCCGCCCCCACGCTCTGCAACATGGCCAGATGGTTGCCGTGCGTCTGCACAACGCCTTTTGGCGGCCCTGTGGTGCCGGACGTATAGACGTAGGTCGCCTCGCTATCCGGGTTGAGCTGCGCCAGGCGCGCTTCGACAGCCTGCGGCTCTGCGGCAGCGCCGCGCGCCATGAGATCGTCCAGAGAAAGGACGTCATCGGCGTCCTGCGCCCGGCCGGCCATCAGAATCACCTGGCGCAGACTCGGCACGTCAGACCGCACGCTTTGCGCGTTGGCAAGCTGCGCTGGCGTATCGACAAAGATGTGTGTGGACTCCGAATTTTGCAAGATATAGGCGGTCTGCTCCGCCGTGGATGACGGATAGATGGGCACTGTAATACCGGCGACAGCCTGGATCGCCAAATCACACCACACCCATTCGGCACGGCTGTCGGACAACAGCGCCACACGATCACCCGCCTGCACACCCAGTGCGAGTAATCCTTGGGCGATATGCTGCACCCGATCGCGTAATTCCTGCCAAGAGGTGTCGTACCATGTGCCGTCTCGCTTCACCCGTTGCGCCGGTTGCTGACCGCGTGCGGCTGCACGCTCGAAAAACATCTGGGGGATACTCTGCGTTTCCATACTTAGTACCGCTCCACGTAAAAAGGGGCACGATAAAGTTCTTAGCGATGAGCTATCAGCTAGAACGCTGAAAGAAAAAATCTTGCCTCTTCTTTTTTAGCTGACCGCTCATAGCTCATAGCTCTTCATTTGCGGTGCACAGCACTTCGTCCTTTGCCTTCTCCGGGCTTTCCAACAGGATAGTGACCGGACCGTCGTTCACCAGGCTGACGGCCATATGCGCGCCAAAAGCACCCTGGGCCACCGGGATACCGAGCCGCGCGACCTCTGCCACCAACGCTTCATACAACTGCTGAGCCAATGGCGGCGGCGCGGCCTGCACAAAAGAAGGACGCCGTCCCTTACGGCAGTCGGCGTAGAGCGTAAATTGTGACACGATCAGGATCGATCCCTGCTGCTCGCGCACATCACGATTCATCTTCCCATGGTCATCCTCAAAGATGCGCATGGTGACGAGCTTGGAGGCGACATACCGGACGTCGTCCATGGTATCGCCATGGCCAACTCCCAACAGAACCAATAAGCCATGAGTAATGGCCCCTACCGTCTCGTCTGCCACCTGTACCTCGGCCTGCGACACCCGCTGGATCACAGCGCGCATCGTTGCCACTCCTCTCCTGCCACGAAGTGCCCGGACAGAATTAAATTCATATTCTTCCTCCGGAAAAATGAGGCAGCTCATTTTGTCCAGGAACTGATAGCGCCATTCCGGACGTGTCGGTTGTTGTAAACATGCTACCAAGCGCCACGGTGATCTGCAAACCCACGACATGCCCCGACGCCGCGACCCTACACGGCCTCAATCGCGTGTCATCGCCTGCCGATAAAGTCTCTCAGTACCCGGACACCGTGATGGATCTGTCTTTCCTCTGGAAAAACGATTTGAAACCGCCTGCAGCATTCGCCACACTTCAAGATGTGGCATGCCTCTTAGGCTCCTACGCCCATGATGCACTCGCCCGTCTCACACCAAGCGAATTCCCTGCCCTCGCCGCAATTCGCACCGCCTTTGAAGATACCTTAGGGCTGAAATTCCAGGACGCCGAAGGGAAACCGTTTTTCCGCTCTGCACTGGTGCAGACGCTATTCTACGGCATGTTCTCAGCCTGGGCGCTCTGGAGCAAACCGCATCCTCCCACGACTGCAGACGGTTTTGAGTGGCGTCGCACCACGCATGACCTCCCGATCCCGCTCCTGCGCCAGCTGTTCCACACCGTCGCCGACCCGGATCACGGGTTCGCACTCGGGCTGGCTGACGTCTTGGACGCGGCTGGAGCCGCGCTCAACCGGGTGGACCGGGCTGCCTTTTTTGCCGCATTCGACGCCGGGCAGGCCGTACAGTATTTTTACGAACCGTTTCTACACACCTTCGATCCGGCCTTACGTAAAGCGCTTGGGGTATGGTACACCCCGTCTGAGATCGTGCAGTACATGGTCGCCAGAGTTGACACGGTGTTGCGTGAGGAATTAGACGTCCGGGAGGGGCTCGCGGACCCACGTGTCCATGTCCTCGACCCGGGATGTGGCACCGGGGCCTATCTACATGCAGCAGTATTACGATGCGCGCGTTGATTGGCCAACCTTGCAGACTTTGCACCCCGGTTTGACGGCCGACGCCGCGAGCTTTAAGGCGGACCACGTGCGCCCCAAGCTTCTGGCGGCGGAATCCTATGAGCCGGAACGGATTTGCCGCTACGCCCTCCGCCCTTTTGATATGCGTTGGTGTTATTACAGTGAGGTAAGCCCTCTGTGGAACCGCGCCCGCCCGATGCTGCGGGCACAATGCCGGCAAGACAACGCCTTCCTCTTGAGTCGCCCAACCGGCGTCGCCACCCCTGAAGGGGTCCCGATGGCATTTACCCGCACCCTGGGCGATAATGATTTTTTGCGCGGTCATGCCTACTATTTTCCGCTCCTCCTATACCCGCCGTGTGAAAAACGGGGCAAGACGCCAGACGAGGCGTCGCCAAGCCGACCGCGAGCCAATCTGTCGCCAGCAGCCCGAGCGTATCTCGCCGCCCTGGCTATCACCGACGTCGACTCCTGCGTTCAAAGCGCCAGTCTCATATGGATGCACGCTCTGGCCATTGGCTTCACGCCGGCATACCTGGCCGAAAATGCAGATGGTATCCGGAGTCACTGGTTACGCCTTCCCCTGCCCAATTGCCCCTCGCTCCTTTTGGCTTCGGCTGCTCTCGGCCGTCAAGTCGCCGCCCTATCCGATATAGACCAGCCGGTGGGCGGCGTCACCTTCGGGGACATGCCCCCCGACCTGCGCGCCGTTGCCGTGCTCATGCAGGGCAGCGGGGAGGCATTGAACCCGAATGCAGACGACCTCGCCATCACGGCAGGGTGGGGACACGCGCACAACAGAGCGACCATGCCAGGTAAAGGCAAAGTGGTGGAACGCGCCTATACGTCTGGTGAACATGCGGCTCTCCAGGCGCGTGCGCAGCAACTCGGACTGACAACCGCGCACATCCGACACCTCCTGGGGACCACCACCTACGATATCTATCTGCACGATGGGGCCTACTGGACCAACATCCCACGCAACGTTTGGGGCTACACCATCGGGGGCTATCAGGTGCTGAAAAAATGGCTGAGCTACCGAGAACACGACGTCTTGGGCCATCCCCTCACACCGGGTGAGGCATGCGACGTGATGCATATGGCGCGCCGCCTCGCGGCGCTTCTCCTGCTCACACCCGCCCTGGAAACGAACTACGACAGGATCAAAAACGCATGCTCCGCGTGGCCTCCGGCAGATGTCTCCGGACCGGCATGAGCCGATGACGTGCGGCAACCTCCCCCCTAGCCGTCATATCGTTTTACCAGGGTTTACAAAGCGCACAGCACCCGTTAGAATCATGACATTCGACTGCAGCACTAACGGGTTCGTGAAGGAGACAGGGAGTGGCTGAACGAGCGCGGCGCGCGCGGAGACCGCGTCCGAAAGCATGGATTGATATTGACGGATGTACGGGCTGTGAATGGTGCGTCGACTTCTGCCCGGTCGATTGCATTGACAAAATCGATGACCCGAACTACGCTGGCGACGGCTCACATCAAGTCGTCATCGTCGATTGGGATATCTGTACCGGGTGCACCATTTGTGAGAAGGAATGCCCTTGGGAAACCATCACCATGATTTCCGGCACCGAGGTGGAGGAACTCCTCAACGAAGAGATTTAAGTACCGCTCGCATTCTAGACCCTGGTTAATCGGCCACGGTCGGCGGCATGTGCGCCAGCACCTGAGCCATAATCGTTTCAGGTTCGGCAAGCCTGCCAACGCCCTTTCCCTCCAGCATACTTGCCAATGGGCCATATTCCGGTTCGATTACGGTGAGATGCGGCCACTGGCGCAAGGTGGCCAGATGGCGTTGCACCACAGGATTCGTATACATGTGCGTATTCATCGCCGGCGCAAGAAAAATGGGAGCGCGGTCGGCAACGACCACGAGCAGGGTACTGAGCAAGTCGTCGGCAGCCCCCGTGGCGAGTTTGCACACCAAATTGGCGGTTGCCGGTGCCACGAGCACCAGGTCGGCCCCGTGCGCCAGGGCGATGTGTTCCATCTCCCATGTCTTCAGAGGCGCAAAGAGATCAACGCTCACGGGATGACCGGACCACATGACAAAGGATTCCGGGGCGATGAACTGCGTCGCGTGATCGGTCATGACAACAAAGGGATCCGCCCCATGGTGTTTGAGGAGACGCACTACCGTCAATGCTTTAAAGGCGGCGATGCCGCCGCAGACAGCCAGAATCGCTTTTTTGCCCTGCAGTGCCATGGGATACGCCCTTGATGCACCATGCTGAAACCGGGGGAGAAGCGGAACGGACGTGGGCATACCATAGCATGTTTTCCCCAGGATGATGCACAGAAAAATTCACATCCGCTTTTTTTCTCCTTGCAAAATGACGATTCGTTTTATAATTTATTAGCACTCTAATGCGGTGAGTGCTAATCACGGTTCAGCCGGAAATGTGCACCCTGCACGATTTTGAGGTCCCAAACCCGGCTACAGAGAGGGGTGCAGCCGGTAGAGGCGGGCGCCGAGACACACGAGAGTGTGAGTCATGTCAGCGCGTGCCAGAACGAAGGTGACTTTCATTTCGTCAACTTTCATGACATCAAGAGCAAAAGGGAGGTTTTCGTATGGCTTTACTGCCACTGCATGATCGGATTCTGGTCAAACGGCTCGAGGAGGGGGAAGAGCAAAGCGAAGGCGGTATCATCATCCCCGACACGGCGAAGGAAAAACCGCAGCAGGCGGAAGTGTTGGCCTGCGGCAACGGGCGCATCACGGATGATGGGAAAACCCAACCCATGGACGTCAAACAAGGGGATAAAGTTGTCTTCAGTAAATATGCGGGGACGGAAGTCAAGATCGACGGCGAAGAACTGTTGGTCATTCGTGAAGACGATGTCTTGGGTGTGCTCGACTCATGACGTATGGGGCGAGAGCAACGTAATCAAAAAGGAGGCTTAGGACGATGCCAGCGAAACAAATTCTCTACAGTTCCGAAGCGCGCAACGCCGTCCTGCGGGGCGTCGATCAATTGTCGGAAGCCGTGAAGGCCACGTTGGGTCCCAAGGGCCGCAATGTCGTCATCGACAAAAAATTTGGCTCCCCGCTGTCGACGAAAGACGGCGTGACCGTGGCCAAAGAGATTGAATTGAAAGAGCCCTTTGAAAATATGGGGGCGCAGTTGCTGCGCGAAGTGGCGAGCAAGACCAGCGATGTGGCCGGGGATGGCACGACCACGGCGACGGTGCTGGCGCAGTCGATCTTCCGCGAAGGGATTAAAAATGTCACCGCTGGTGGCAACCCCATGGATTTGAAACGCGGCATCGATCGCGCCGTCGAGGTCGCCACGGATGAGATCAAGAAGCTCAGCCGTCCCACGGCCGACAAGCGGGAGATTTCGCAGGTGGGCACGATTTCGGCCAATAACGATCCGAACATCGGGGATCTGATTGCCGAAGCCATGGAAAAAGTGGGCAAGGACGGGGTCATTACGGTCGAAGAAGCCAAAAGCATGGAGACCTCGCTGGACATCGTCGAGGGTATGCAGTTTGATCGCGGCTATCTGTCCCCCTACTTTGTGACCAATCCGGAGCGCATGGAAGCGTCCTTGGAAGATGCCTATCTCCTTCTGCATGAGAAGAAAATCAGCAATATGCGGGATCTGCTGCCCGTGCTCGAGCAGATTGCCAAGATGAGCAAGCCCCTGGTGATTGTTGCCGAAGACGTCGAGGGCGAAGCCCTGGCGACGCTGGTGGTCAACAAGCTCCGCGGTACGCTGCAGTGCGTGGCGGTGAAGGCGCCCGGGTTCGGCGATCGGCGCAAGGAAATGCTGCAAGATATCGCCGTGTTGACCGGCGGCAATGTCATCTCCGAGGATCTCGGGATTAAGCTCGAAAACGTCACGTTGAACGATCTGGGACAGGCCAAGCGGGTGACGCTCGACAAGGAAAACACGACGGTTGTCGAAGGCGCTGGGGCAACGCAGGACATTGAGGGCCGGGTGCGGCAAATCCGGACGCAGATCGAGGAAACGACTTCGGATTACGACCGCGAGAAATTGCAAGAGCGCCTGGCGAAACTGGTTGGTGGCGTCGCCGTCATCAATGTGGGCGCGGCGACGGAATCCGAGATGAAAGAGAAGAAGGCCCGCGTTGAAGACGCACTCAATGCGACGCGCGCGGCAGTGGAAGAGGGTGTTGTGCCCGGTGGTGGCGTGGCCTACATCCGGGCGATTCCGGCTCTCGAGCAGCTGGAGAACGAACTCGAAGGCGATCAGCGTGTGGGCGCGCGAATCATCCGGCGCGCGCTTGAGGAGCCGATGCGCCATATTGCCGCCAATGCCGGGTCGGAAGGCTCGATCGTCGTCCAAACGGTGCGCGGTATGAGCACCAATGACGGTTATGATGCGGCGACTGACGCCTACGGAGATATGTTAGGCAGTGGCATTATTGATCCCACAAAGGTGACCCGGAGCGCGCTACAGAATGCGGCGAGCATTGCCGGGCTGCTGATGACCACGGAAGCATTAGTAACCGAACTACCGGAAAAAGAAGGCGCGGCGCCAGGCGGTATGGGCGGTATGGGCGGTATGGGCGGTATGGGCGGTATGGAAGGCATGTATTAAGCAGTCAGCCGGCCCGTCCCAGTCCTGGGGCGGGCCGGCTTTTTGTCCTCCTAGGGCCTACAACATGCAAAGGAAATAAGATGCACCCCGTTAACGACTTCCAGCAGGTGGACGACTTGGGGAATTTTCAGACGGATTTCACGCCTGGCTGCCAGCTCCTGCCGCTCCTGCCGCTTCCCCACCAGCTCCTGCCGCTCCTGCCGCCGGCGGGCCAGCTCCTTTCAGAGCAGACCGTTCGCCAAAATAAAAGGCGGCGATAGCCGTCGTTGCGGTTCCGACTACGGATGCCGCCAACAAACCCTTAAACGTCAACGCAATCGTCGCGGTAGCGAAAGATACGGCTAAAAACGGACGAACAAGTGAACGAACGGTATCTACCCAATCGGTCGGAGAAGTGGCTCCTGGTGATCCGGGGTTTGCGGACTCGTTGCCACTCATTTCGGTTGCTGCTTGACTTTGAGATAGATCCTCTTCAGCCATCATAACCTCCCAGTTTTGGCAAGCCTGCCTCAAGGCCAACGGTTTGCCTGGTGCTGTCTTAGATATCGAGTGTAGACGTAGGAAAACCCCATCGGGGTGAGGATCAGGTCGCCAGAACGTAGCATCGTGCGCCGTGGGGTGAGGTCCTCTTTCTCGTCCTCGCCGACCCTCTGCCTTTTCTTCCATCATTACCCTTCCGCGTTTCTCACCCTGGTTCGTAGAGGACGATCATACCCCAAATGGCCTGTAAATGAAACTATGCTTTCACGAGTGCTTTCGCGCGCCGCATTGTGTAGTATCACACGGAGCCAGGCATCGGCGACACGCGTCTACGAGCGTCTGTCCGATCACACTGCATGGTTTTGTAAAGCGAGTAGCTATGGTACCCTACCAGCATGCTTTGGCACACTTGTTACGTACGGTACACCCCCTCACCGGAGAGCGCTTGCCGCTGACGGTATCGGCCGGCCGCACCCTGGCGGCGGCTCTGGTGGCGCCGTATCCCATGCCGCCTTTTGACCAATCTCTGATGGATGGCTATGCCCTGCGCAGTGCCGACACCCGAAGCGCGACGGCTGCCAAGCCGGTGCGGTTGCCCTTGGGTCCCACGCTGACAGCAGGCGAAACATTCTGCCACCCGGTGGCGCCACGCCACGCGATTCGGATTATGACAGGCGCGGCCATTCCGGCCGGAACGGACACGGTGATGCGGTTGGAAGACGGCGAGGTCGACGACATGCTGGTGCTGCGCCAACCGTTGGCCCGTGGTATGTATATCCAGCGACGCGGGGCGGAGGTGCGGCCACGTACAGTGATCTGCAAAGCTGGGGAGCGTTTAACACCCCAACGCATTGGCATGGCGCTGGCGCTCGGCCTGGAACATGCGGATGTGATCAGACAGCCGCGTCTGGCCTTGGTCGCCCCCGGCGATGAACTTCTCCCCCCCGGCGCCTCGTTGCAACCGGGAAAGAAATGGTGCAGCAATCTCTATGCATTGGCGGTGCGGGCCCAGGAACTCGGGTGTTTGACTACCAATCTCGGCATTGTACCCGATACGCCGGAGGCGCTGACTACCGCGCTGGCGCAAGGCCTGGATGGGGACATTGTGATCATTCTGGGCGCCTCAGGACGCGGGCAGCATGATTTTGCCGGGCACGCCATGGCCAACGTCGGAGCCGCTCCTCTCTTTCAAGGTGTGGCCATGGCCCCTGGCCGCAGTGTCGCGGTCGCACAACACCACGACACACTCGTGTTCGGTCTTCCCGGGTCGCCGTGGGCAACGTTTGTGACGTTTGAGGCACTCGTTCGTCCGGCCCTCGAGGCGATGCAGGGCCAACGTGCAAACCGTCTGGTGCCGGCCCTGCTGACGACTCCCGTGCAGGTGCGCCGTGGCGTCACGCATTTTCTGCCAGCCCGCTTAAAACAAGGTATCGAGGTGTGGGAGGCGACCCCACTCGGCGATTTGCTCGCGGTGGCACAGGCGGAGTCTGATCCTCTCGGCTTGGTCGTGGTGCCCCCGCATCGCCGCCATCTGCTGGCAGGAACTCGGGTGCGGGTGCAGCGGCTCTAAACCGGTCCATACGAGATGGGTACACCGAGAGCCGCTCGCCAGCTCGCATCCTGGCATGTTCCGAAAATTCGGTGTGCGACTCTCATGTGGGCGGGTTGAGGACGGCCTCGGATCAGCCAGCATCATAGCGCCGTATTGTGCCTCCTGAGCTTGTTGTAGAGAGCGCGCCGGCTAATGCCCAGCATCTTGGCAGCTTCCTTCTTATTGCCCCCAGTTGCGCCCAAGGTGACCGTAATGAGTTCCCATTCCGCATCACACAGCCGCGTGCCTGGCTGCACCGGCAATGGTGGCGTGACCGTCTTCGCCCCCGCGGCTTCGCGGAGACGATCCGGGAAGAGATCGGCCGTCAAGGCTTTCTCCCGAGCTATGAGCACCGCACGCTGGATCATGTTCTTCAACTCTCGGACATTCCCTGGCCAGGCGTATCGTTCCAACAAATACACGGTCTCTGCTGTGATCGCCTCGACGGACTTGTTGTACAGCGTATTAAAGCGCGTGACAAACGTCCGTGACAGCAGTATGATATCCTCTGGCCGTTCGCGCAGCGGTGGCAACGCAATGCGAAAAACATCGAATCGATAATAGAGGTCTTGGCGAAACTGTCCCTGTGCAATGGCCTGTTCGAGGTCTTCGTTGGTAGCCGCGAGCAGCCGCACATCGACCTGGATCGGTTTGCGTCCACCCAGACGCTGCAGCATCTGGGTTTCCAGCAAGCGCAAGAGGCTGACCTGAACCTTCGCATCCATCGTATTGATCTCATCCAGAAAAATCGTCCCGCCATGAGCTTGCTCGAAATGCCCCGGTTTGGTGCTGGAAGCGCCGGTGAAGGCGCCTTTTTCGTACCCAAAAAGCTCACTGGCGATCAGGTCGGATGACATCGCGCCGGTATTGACGACGACGTAGGGGCCGTTGTGGCGACAGCTGCGTTTGTGGATGGAGGCGGCGACGAGGTCCTTGCCCGTCCCCGTCTCGCCCGTAATCAAGACGGTAATGTCTGTCGCTGCGACCTCTTGGATGCGCTTGTAAACCATTTGCATCGGCGCGCTACGACCGATCATGTCGTCGAAATGGTCCGGCAATCCCTCTGCCGCCGGCAGGAGAGCATCAATACGCGCGTACTGCTTGCGTAAGGCGACCGTGACCAACCCATAGAGTTCATCGCTATCCAAGGGGCGGCACAAATAGTTGAAGGCGCCAGCTCGCAGGCTGTCAATAGCCAGCTTCAGGTTCGTACGGTTCACCACCACCAGGACTTGCGTATACGGCGCGTCAACCGCCAGGACCGTGAGCAGTTCTAAACTATAGGGGGCATTCGTCCGAGCCGTTTGCGTGTCCCAGATCACCAGGTCGTAGGTCGTCTGGTGAACTTTGTCGAAAAGCGCATCAACGGTCCGTACCGCCTCGATCCGCATCTGCTCAGGAGGGCACTGACGTTTGAGCAGCCGACAGATTTCTCCCCCCGTCTCAAACACCAAAATGTTGCGCACCGTTGTCTGCCTCCGACATCATGCGCCTTCTTGACGCATCAAATCTACGCGCACTAATTCTTGGCCCGGTTCGGCCTTGGTGCTGGGATGTGGGTGGAAACCAGAGCCTGACGCCGAGTCATACGAGAGCAAAAGCGGTCCGGTCCATGAGGCTGTGTATAGAACACGCACACGAAAGAATACACCGCTGCGTTTGCGCGTGCAAAACAATTTTATCTATTTGATTTATAAATGACTTTTCTTTAGTTTGAATACCTGCTTGTGTATAGATCATGCACACGATATGTGTATGACCTGCTCACGTCGAAACCCGTATGAGGCGTTCATGCTTATCCCGACCTCTTCCTTCTACCCATGAGATTGGTAAGTCTGACGTCCAACGGTCTTACGGCGCCTCCTGTCCCGGTCTCAGGCCAACGCCGTCATGATGCCTATGGCATGGTCTTTGCACCATAAATTCTTCAGCAAACGCAGGCCCCACCCCTTCTTCCTGGCCACCGAGGGTGGGACAACCGGGCGTTTAAGTTGCTGGACAAAATAAGCCACATCGTTTTTCCAGAGGAAAAATAGGCATTTCATTCTGTTCGGGCACTTAGGAGACCGCTTGTTCGCACGCACGACAGGGGAATTCCATGGCAACCCAATATGAGGCGATCATCGTTGGCGCCGGTCACAACGGGCTAATTTGCGCCGCCTATCTCGCCAAGGCCGGCAAGAGGGTCTTGGTGCTCGAGCGCCGTCACATCATCGGCGGCGCCTGTGTCACCGAGGAAACCTGGCCTGGCTACCACATCTCAACCGCCTCCTATGTGATGAGCATGATGCAGAAGCGGATACTCGAGGATCTGGAACTCAAGAAGTACGGCTGGGAAGTTCTGCCCATGGAATGCCTGTTTGTTCCCTTCCCCGATGGCCGCTACTTTGCGCTCTGGGAGGATCCGAAGCGGACGATGTCCGAAGTCGCCAAGTTCTCTAAGAAAGACGCCGAGATGTACCCGGTGTTTGAGGCATTCCTCAACGAAGCGGCGCAATTCGTGCGCCAATTGCTGTGGGTCACGCCTCCGAATCCCACCTCGCGACGCCTCCGTGACCTCAAAGAACTCCTTGGCCTCGCCAACAAGTTCCGCCGATTGGGCGGCAAGCTCTTCCGCTTTGCCGACCTCATGACCATGAGCATCAGCGACTTTTTGGACATGTACTTCGAGTCCGACCCCATCAAAGCGGCGAAGGCTTACTATGGTTCGATCGGAACCTTCCTGGGACCCCGGTCGCCAGGGACGGCCTACGTGCTCCTGCATCATCTGATGGGCGACCTCGGCGGCGCTGGGGGCTGGGGCTTCATGCGCGGCGGTATGGGCGGGGTGACGAAGGCGATCGCGGCCTCGGCTGAGCATTACGGGGTTGCCATCCGTACCGAGGCCGAAATCGCTCACATCCTCGTCAAGGACGGCCGGGTCACCGGCGTCGCCCTGCAATCCGGGGAAGAGATTGTCAGCCATGTGGTGGTCAGCAACGCGGACCCCAAGACGACCTTCCTCAACCTTGTGGATACGGAACACCTGCCGGACGATTTCGTAGAGGAGATACGCCACTACCGCACCTTCAGCACCGCTTTCAAACTCAACGTCGTCCTTGAGGAACCCCCTCGGTACACCGCCTTCGACCCCGACGCGATGGGCATCGAGTACCCCGCCTACGTGCATATCGGGCCCAGCATGGCCTACCTGGAAAAGGCTTATGATGACGCCAAGTACGGTCAGCCCTCCGAGAAGCCGTTCTTCACGCCGTGTCTGCCGACGTGGGTCGATCCGGACCGGGCCCCACGTGGCAAGCACATCTTAGACCTGTTCGGTGGTCACACGCCCTACACCCTGGAAGGGACCACGTGGGCCGCCGAGCGCGAAAAATTTGCCGACAACGTCCTGGATACACTAGCAGAATATGCGCCGAACGTCAGAGATGCGGTCATTCACCGCCAGCTCCTTGTGCCGCCGGATCTGGAGCGCATCTTTGCCCTGCCGCAGGGTCATATCTTCCATGGCGAACTGACGCTGGACCAACTCTTTTTCATGCGCCCGGTACCCGGCTATGCCAACTACCGCTCTCCTATCAAAGGCCTCTATCAGTGTGGTTCGGGGACGCATCCTGGCGGCGGCGTGATGGGGATGGGAGGCCATAATGCAGCCCGCGAAATCCTGAAAGACTAGTACACACCGGCAGCAGTCCGCCAGCGGTTTGAATGCCGTCAGCCAACCTATATCCGAGCGATCAACCGACGAACCATTTGCCGTACGCAGTACTAGACGCATCGAGACTAGACTGCCATAGGAGATGTCAGCATGAATAACCATGACCACACGCCCCGCATCATGTTCAATTCCCGGATTCGCCGGTCGCCCTACTTTGAAGCCACGCGGCGCTATGGCTGCAAGGCTTACAATACGTACAACCACATGTTCCTGGCCAGCTGCTACACCGACCCCGTGCAGGATTATTGGAAGCTCGTCAACGACGTCACCCTCTGGGACGTTGGGGTCGAGCGGCAAGTCGAAATCACCGGGCCGGACGCCTTTGCGTTCATCAATCTCCTCACGCCACGCGACCTGACCCGCTGTGCGGTCGGACAATGCAAATACGTGCTCATCACGGCCGAAGACGGGGGCATTATCAATGACCCCGTGCTATTACGTTTGGGGGAGAACCACTTCTGGTTATCGGTCTCCGACAGCGACGTGCTATTGTGGGCCAAGGGGGTGGCGAGCTATGCCGGCATGGATGTTCATATTCAGGAGCCGGATGTCTCGCCTGTGCAGGTGCAAGGGCCCAAGTCCAAACAGGTCATGCATGACCTGTTTGGCGATGCGGTGCTGGCCCTGCAGTATTACGATTTTATGGAGACTGACCTGAACGGCATGCCGGTGATTGTCGCCCGCACCGGGTGGACGGCGGAAGTCGGCTATGAGATCTACCTGCGTGATGGCACACGTGGCGACGAGCTGTGGGAGACGATCATGGGCACCGGCCGGCCCTACAATATCGCTCCCAGCGGCCCATCTCACATCCGGCGGATGGAGGCGGGCATTCTCAATTACGGCAACGACATCACCCTGGCGGATAATCCTTACCAGGTGGGGTTTGGGTGGCTGGTGGACTTGTACCAGGAAGCCGACTTTATTGGCAAGGCGGCCTTAAAGCGCATCAAGGCGGAAGGGGTGACGCGCAAGCTGGTCGGCGTGGAAATTCATGGCGCTCCGCCGTTGATGCCCAACGAAGAGCCATCCTGGCCGGTGATGTACGATGGAACCCACATTGGAACGCTGAGATCCTTTGTGTACTCCCCCCGACTGCAGAAGAACATCGGCTATGCCATGGTGCCCATCGAGCACGCCGCCCTGGGTACCGACTTGACGGCACAAACGTCAGACGGCGAGGCCAAGATGGTCGTGGTCAAGAGACCCTTCATGGATCCGAGGAAGGATATTCCCAAGTCGTAATCGGCAGGTCAATCCCCCCTTTGCCAAAGGGGGGATTGACCTGCTCGACGGCTCCTGAAATCCCCCCCTCCTTATATACCGCCGGTGCATCCCACCTTCCCTACCAACACCGACCATCCGCCATTCCAGCTTTGAGCGGGACAGCCGACGGCTGCAACCGACACATACGCAGCGGCGAGCAATACATGGGCCAATGTTGTATGATCCTCCCAGAGGCATCCAGAGCCATGTATACGACCTGTGGATAAGTTTTATTTTTCGTGGATAAACTGTTAATAAGTAACTATAATTATTTGAATATTAATGTATTATAAGGTCATAGCTCAAAATGCAAGTTGCAATAAAAGCCAATTGCAACTTGCATTTTCTTTCTTGACAAAATTTCTTGACATTAATACGATTTAGGAAAATGAACAACGATGGAGTGAGTAGTACGTGGTATATAGATCACAGGGGATTGCCCTATGAACGCACCCGCCCTACATTATGCAATGGGACAGCACCAAGCCGTATCTGCTGGCGCCGACAACGGACAGGGCCTTGAGCGGCAGCCCCAGAAGACTGGCATCACCGTCCCGAGGTATTTCACCCACGCGGGTGGCAACCCCTACGACGGGGTCGAATGGGAAGAACGTCATGCGCTCACTACGGGTGAAGACGGCCAAGTGGTCTTCGAGCAGCACGACGTGGTGTTTCCGCAGTTTTGGTCACAAATGGCGACCAATGTGGTGGCCTCCAAGTATTTCCGTGGCCCGCTTGGCGCCCCGCAGCGCGAACACGCCGTGCAGCAGATGATCGGTCGTGTGGTACAGACTCTCACAAACTGGGGCCAAAACGGTGGCTACTTTGCCAGTGATGATGATGCCGTCACTTTCGCTGATGAGCTGACCCACCTCCTGCTCCATCAAAAAGCGTCCTTTAATAGTCCCGTGTGGTTCAATTGCGGGGTAGAAGAGCGGCCGCAATGCTCGGCGTGTTTTATCAACTCGGTCACCGATACTATGGAATCGATCCTCAGCCTGGCCAAGACGGAGGGCATGCTGTTCAAGTGGGGATCGGGGACCGGGACGAATTTGTCCCCGATTCGCTCCTCCCGTGAGCTTCTCGCCGGGGGCGGCGTCGCCTCGGGACCGGTGTCCTTTATGAAGGGCTATGACGCGTTTGCAGGGGTCATCAAGTCCGGCGGCAAAACACGCCGCGCGGCCAAGATGGTGATTCTCGATGCCGGCCATCCCGATATTGCCGATTTTATCACCTGCAAGGCCGAGGAAGAAAAAAAGGCCTGGGCCCTCATTGAGGCGGGCTATGACGGCTCGTTGGATGGCGCCGCCTACGGGTCGGTCTTCTTCCAAAATTCGAATAACTCCGTGCGGGTAACGGAAGAATTTATGCAGGCCGTCATCGAGGACGGTGAATGGCACACCCGCTACGTCACCACCGGTGAGATCTGTGAAACCTACCGGGCCCGGGATGTGTTCCGCATGATCGCCGACGCGGCCCATATCTGCGGCGACCCGGGAATGCAGTTCGACACGACGATCAACGACTGGCATACCTGTGCCAACACCGACCGCATCCATGCCTCGAATCCCTGTTCGGAATACATGTTCCTCGATGACACGGCGTGTAACTTGTCCTCCATCAATTTGCTGCAATTTCTCACGGCGGATGGAGAATTCGATATTGAGGGCTACCGGCGCGCCGTCGACATTCTGATCCTGTCCCAAGAGATCATCGTGGACAACGCCAGCTATCCGACCCCGGCCATCGAGCGCAATAGCCATATCTTTCGCCCCTTAGGACTGGGATATGCCAATCTCGGTGCGCTGTTGATGGCACGGGGATTACCGTATGATTCCAAGGAAGGGCGCGCCTTTGCCGGCACCGTCACGGCGCTGATGACCGGACAGGCCTATCTCACCAGCGCCAGGATCGCCAAGGTACAAGGCGCGTTTGCCGGCTATGCGCTGAATCGCGAACCGATGTTGCGGGTGATTCGCAAACATCGCGATAGCTTGCAAAATGTAGAACAGCAGCTGGTGCCCAACGACCTGATACAGGCGGCCGTCGATGCGTGGGATGATGCGCTGGCACTCGGCATGCAGTATGGCTATCGGAACGCCCAGGTCACGGTCTTGGCGCCCACCGGCACCACCAGTTTCATGATGGATTGCGATACCACCGGAATCGAACCGGACATTGCGCTGATCAAATACAAAAAGCTATCGGGCGGCGGCATGATGAAAATGGTCAATGCGACAGTGCCGCTGGCGCTCAAACGTCTCAGATACGCCACCAGCGAGATCAAAGAGATCATCCAGTATATTGACGATAACGCCACGATCGAGGGCGCGCCATTCCTTCAGGACGCCCATTTTCCGGTGTTTGACTGTGCCTTTCGGCCTGCCGGCGGAACGCGCGCGATCCATTACATGGGTCATATTCGCATAATGGCGGCAGCGCAGCCGTTCCTCTCCGGCGCCATATCCAAAACGGTGAATATGCCCAAAGACGCCACCGTCGAGGAAATCGAGCAGGCATACATTGCCGGCTGGAAGCTAGGTGTCAAAGCGCTCGCCATCTATCGCGACGGGTGTAAGCGCACCCAACCCCTGAACACCAAGACAGAAACCGGCACGGAGACCACACCGGCCCAGAAGCCGGTGCGTCGGCGTCTGCCTGACGACCGCCCGGCCATTACGCATAAATTTTCCATTGCCGGGCACAAAGGCTACATCACCGTCGGCATGTACGAAGATGGTACGCCAGGAGAAGTTTTTCTGGTCATGGCCAAGGAGGGCAGTACCATCTCCGGTTTGATGGATGCTTTTGCCACGTCCATTTCCTATGCACTGCAATACGGGGTGCCGCTCAAAGTGCTGATTGACAAGTTTAGTCATATGCGCTTTGAGCCTGCCGGGTATACCGCAAACCGGGAAATTCCCATTGCCAAGTCGATCGTGGACTACCTCTTCCGGTGGCTGGCATCCAAATTCTTGGACGCGGAAGATCGCGCCCAGGTGGGCATTATCGAACGCGTTGAGCCCAAGCAAGTCGCTGAATCGGAAATGCCGAAATTGACGGCAAATGGCGTGGAAAAGGCAACTGTAGCGGTGGCCCCCGCCAGCAATGGGGACGGTTTCGCCTTCCATCTGCAAGAAGACGCGCCGTCATGTGCCGAATGTGGCGCCTTAATGATCCGCAATGGGGCCTGCTACAAGTGCCTCAATTGCGGCGCCACGAGCGGTTGCTCTTAGTTTTAAGCTCTCAGCTCTCAGCTCAAAAAGAAGATACAATACTTCTTCTCCCAACTTCTTAGCTAATAGCTAATAGCTAATAGCTAATAGCTATTGAAAAAACGAGACGTGATGCCGGAGAGCGGGTGCCGCCGTTCCCCGGCTAGCAGCTTGGATGTCCGGGAAGGGCTCAGGGGAAATCCACTTCCACACTACCCTCCAACTTTTTCCCTCCAACCTTTCCCTCCTCTCTCTCTTCATATCTTCCCGGGCATTCAAGAAATTATTAGACGACTCCTTCCTGTTGCAGCACGCTAACCTCGTCCGAATCCACGTGCAGCCAATCGTGCAACACCTCGCTGGTATGCTGTCCAAGTAGTGGCGGCGGGCAATGAATGGCGCCCGGCGTATCCGAGAGCTTGAGGGGCAGGCCGGTAACGCGGATTGGACCTGCTTTCGGATGCTCTAAAGGCACGACCATGTCGCGTGCTAACACCTGGGGATCATCACACACCTGGCTCACCGTTTGAATCGGCCCACATGGAAGCCCGTTTTTGCGCAGTTCATCGATCCATTCCTGCGTCGTACGTTGAAGCATCACCGGTTCGAGTAACGCACCCAATTGCCGGCGGTGCTGCACGCGGTCCGCGTTGGTCCGAAACCGCGGGTCGTCTACCCAGGCTTCCTGCCCCAAAATGCGGCAGAACGTACGCCACATGTTGTCATTGCCGCAGGCGACATTAATATACCCGTCCTGGCACCGATAGGTTTCGTACGGTGTAATCGTCGGATGCTGGTTTCCCATACGATTGGGACTCTCGCCCGTGGCAAAATAAATCCCGGCCTGATACGTGAGCAGCGCCACTTGACAGTCGAGCATGCTGAGATCGATTTTCTGTCCCTGCCCCGTCTGCTGACGAGCAAGTAACGCCAAGAGAATCCCCTGAACCCCCATCATCCCGGCCACAATATCCGCCTGTGATGTGCCCACCTTGTAGGGTGGCCCCTCGGGATCGCCGGTCAGACTGGCCGCGCCGCCCTCTCCTTGAATAATCAGATCGTATCCCGGCAATTTCGCATCCGGGCCCGTATGGCCGTACCCGGAGATAGCGCAAAATACGAGGCGCGGATTGAATGCGTGCACGGCCTCATAGCCAAAGCCAAAGGATTCCATCGTCCCCGGGCGAAAGTTCTCGACGACCACATCGGCTGTTTCCAGCATGCGCCGTAAAATATCAAGCGCTTTCTCGTGCTTCAGATTCAACGTCACACTGCGTTTGTTGCGGTTAATACTCATGAAATAGGCGCTCTCGCCATTGAGGAAGGGCGGACCGAAGGCACGCGTATCGTCCCCAGCGCCGGGCCGCTCGACCTTCACCACATCAGCCCCCATATCTGCCAGCATCATGGTGCAGTAAGGACCTGCCAGAACACGTGTCAAATCCAGAACCTTTACGCCGTCTAACGGCTTCATATCTCCCCCTCTCCGTACTGGCTGCATCCCAACGCCAAACCGCACAGCCTCATACATGCGGAATGCGGAATGCGGAATGCGGAATAAAGGCAATCTTGTACAATCCGATTTCCACATTCCGCATTCAAATTACCTCCACCCTAACTCGCCCCCATCGGAGGGGGAGGGAACCAAAACTTCTGGCCAGGTACTTGTGTTTTATTCCGCATTCCGCATTCCGCATTCCGCATTCGTTTTACTGCATCAGCTCTTCGCATTTCTTCTGAAATGCCGGGATAACCTTGGTATAATCGCCTACTACCCCAATGTTGGCACGCTGATAAATCGGCGCATCCGGATCACGGTTGACCGCCACGATCGTCTTCGAATAGCCACAGCCGGCCATGTGTTGAGCCGCCCCTGAAATCGCACAGGCGATATAGAGCTTCGGACTGACAATTTTCCCCGTGAGCCCAACTTGCATCTGCGTCGGCACCCAGCCTTCATCCACCGCTGCACGCGACGCCCCAATCGCGCCATTCAATAACTTCGCACAGGGCTCTAACAGCGCATAAAAATCATCGGGTCCCTTGAAACCGCGGCCCCCAGAGAGGACGATATCGGCATCTTCCAAACGCACGCCTTCCGATTCAGACTTCACCCGCTCCACCACGGTAACGGGCAGGGACGCCGCATCGATCTCCACGGCCACGTGTTCGATACTCCCCTGACGCGCCGCATCGCGCACCGCCGGCTCCATGGTCTTGCCACGTACCGTCGCCATCTGCGGCCGGGCGTTCTCGATCACCACCGTGGCCATGGCATTCCCGCCTGAGACCGGCCGCGTCGCCTCCATGAGCTTGGTCTCGGTATTAATCGCCAAGTCCACACAGTCCGATGCCAACCCCGTGCGCAAACGAAACGCCAGCCGAGGCCCCAAATCACGCCCATTGTCGCTCATGCCAAGAAGCAACACATTCGGCTCCACCTGCTGCGCCACCGCCGTCAACGCGGTCGTATATGACGCGGTTTGGTACACGTCCAGCCCGGCGGACTCAGCCACATAGGCCGCGTCAGCGCCATGGTAAATCGCTTCTTGCGCCACCTCTTGCACACCCTGGCCGAGCACCGCCGCCTGCAGCGGTTCGCCCAGCGCCTCGGCCAACCTACGTCCTACGCCAAGCATTTCTTTTGCAATCGATGACAGCTCGCCATCAGCCACTTCAGCAAAAACCAGCACGCCTTGCGCCATCGCTCCGTTCTCCCTTCACACATAGGCCCACGCGGTACTTAGATGATCTTCAATTCCCGTAGACGCAGGGCCAGCTTCTCCCCCATTGCTTCCGGGGTATCCCCCTTGATAAACTCGCATTCACTTTCAAACATCGGGATATAAAGCTTCGCCACCGTTGTCAGCACGCCAGCGCCGCCCACCCGCGACGCATCAGCGCCAAGTTCCGCCATATCCCACGTCGGAATCCGCTTCTTCCCGGCCGACATAATACCTTTCAAGGTCGGATAGCGCGGACTATTCGCCTCGTTGCTCACCGTCACCAAACAAGGCGTGATCATGTCGAGCACCTCGTAACCATCCTCCAAAATCCGCTCAACGCGCACCCCCGCATCCTGGGCTTCCACCTTCTGTACCGCCGTCACACTCGGCACATCCAACAACTCCGCAATACCGGACGGCACCTGCGCCAAGTCCCAATCGGATGCCTGCCGTCCACACAGAATCAAGTCGTAGGCGCCGATTTTCTTAATCGCCTCAGCCAGCACATACGCCGTCGAATGCGCATCGCCATCCATAAACGCGGCATCCTGCAACAGCACCGCCTCATCCACCCCCATGGCGAGGGCTTGCTTCAAGGCGCGGGTCGCGGCCTCTTCGCCCATACAGACAGCCGTAATTTTGCCGCCGACCGCCTCCTTAATTTGCAACGCCGCTTCAATCGCATTCTCGTCATAGCCATTGATCACCGGATCCACATTAGCGGGATTGAGGATCTTTTTCGCCTCTTCGTCGATCCGAAAACTCTCTTTAGGTGCTTCCGGATCCGGCACCTGCTTGATCGTGATAATGATGTCCACAATAGTCTCCTTCTCCACACACGATGACCATACCCGGTATGTCACGGCGTCGCCTGCACTTGCACGCAACCCCTTCCCACGGCTCACGCTCACAATGTATGCCGGTAACCTATACGGCAGGAACAACTCACAACTTAGGTGAGTAAACGATCAGTGGATACGTTACTGAAAAGGGCAGGGGGAACCCCCTAACCTTAAGTAAAACCATATTAAATGTCAAACGGAAAAAGCCCTCTGCAGCAGACGGCATCTAGGAAGGTCACCAGCCCGTTTCCATATGATGATGACGGCCCCGCATGCGGACGAAACAACACCCGTCCCTCTTTCCGGTAGCTACCGATACACTGAGGCGCCTGCTGCAAGCCCAAATTCAGCTTGCCGAATGCTTTGCGAACGCGTTTCCCGGAGGCTTGCAAAACGTGCCTGCTGGCCTACAATAGAGAGAATGGAATCAATGGGGTCAGACACCATTGATTTCAAATGGATACCGGCAAGGGAGGAAACCGCATGAGTACATCGGCTGTAACATGGGACGCCATTTTGAACTTGGCGATGACGTTGGCACAGGAGGCCGGCGCAGAATTACGGCGCCGGCTGGGCCAGCAGCGGACCATCACCATGAAAGGGGATCTCGATCCGGTGACCGATGCCGATCACGCCGCCGATGCCATCATCCGGCAGGGCATTCAGACGCACTACCCGACCCATACCATTCAGAGCGAGGAGTCCGGCGTCAGGGAAGCCCAAGATCTCCTGCGCTGGATTATCGATCCCCTCGATGGCACGGTCAACTACGCGCACGGTTTACCCCTCTTTTCCGTCAGCATTGCCGTTGCAGACCCGGATGGCGTACAGGTCGGTGCGATCTACGACCCCATACGCGGCGAGCTGTTTGCAGCCCGGCGCGGACAGCCTGCCAGGCTGAATGGCGAGCCTATCGGTGTGAGCGACACCACGGAGATGCAACGGGCGCTACTCGCAACCGGTTTCCCCTATGACCGGCATCTCAAGGACGACAACAATCATCGAGAATTCACGGCCTTCAACTTGGTCACTCAGGGCGTGCGTCGCGGCAGCTCTGCCGCCCTCGATCTGGCCTATGTCGCCTGTGGGCGTTTCGATGCCTACTGGGAGCAGGATCTCTCACCCTGGGATACCGCTGCCGGTACGCTGCTCGTCGCCTGCGCTGGCGGGCAACTCTCGACCTACAGCGGCGCCCCGCATGATGGCGTTAGCCACCAGGTCGTGGCCTCCAATGGGCATTTGCATGCCGCCATGCTCGCACGGCTCGCCAGCGTTCGCTCGTAAGGCAAATGAGCAAATGGTTTTATTCCGCATTGCGCATTCGGCAGATGAGCAATCCGTCACGGATCGGCAACACCGTCGTATCCATCTGCGGATCTCGCAGGAGCGATTCTGTGAAGGCTTGGGTTGCCTGCGCCGCGGCGTCAGGAGAGGCGTCCATGACACTGCCGCCGCGCAGGGCGTTGTCACATAGCAACAGCCCACCGGGGCTCAGCCGCTCGACACACGCACGGCACAATTGTTGCGCCTCATCGGTGTCGCGCAGGTACCAGAGAATATCGTTGAAGATCAGGTCGAAGGGGCCGGGAAGGTCTTGTAGGGCGGGTAGTGCCGTACTTCGGACAATCCGGATACACTCACTGAGTCCGGCGTTGTTCACATTTTGCTGCGCCTCACGCACACGGGTGGCATCCTGATCGATGGTGGTCACCCGCCCATCCCAATCGGCAGTCGCCATCGCGAGCCAGATCGCCGAGTAACCCGTTGCCGTGCCCAATTCCAGCATCTGACGCGCCTCGATACTGCGCGCCAACAGCGCCAGCACTTGTCCGACCCAGGGTCCGATGATCGGCACACCGCGTGTGGCGGCATCGGCTTCCAGGATGGCCAACAGGGGATGCGGATGGCGGACAAAGGGGCGCAGGTAATTGGCGATGTTTTCCTGGGTCGGCTCCATGTAGGTATCCCTTACTATTGGTGATCCATATACTCTTTGAAGTCTGCTAAGGACGCATCAAAATCTTCTGCCATCCAGTGCTGC
Source organism: uncultured bacterium (assembly GCA_965178525.1). Lineage (GTDB taxonomy): Bacteria > Tectomicrobia > Entotheonellia > Entotheonellales > Entotheonellaceae > CBCXVS01. Next base: position 33,112 of record CBCXVS010000041.1, read on the forward strand.
TTGTCCTTAGCACTGCCAGGTTGACACGGCCATGAGGTTCGTGGGTTGCGGGTGAGCTTGGCGATAGGTTGGTCGTTTTCGGTGATGATGAGTTCTTCACCATGTAGGAGATCATGGACTAGTTTCGGTAATTTTGCCTGCGCTTCTGCCATGGTGATCGTAGGCATGATCATCTCCTGTTTCTTCCGTCCAGAGCGGTTCCCCAACATTGTACGTCTTCTGCGGATCGTGCTACCAACATCATGCATGATACCAATTCTAAAAAAAAGTTGATCGAAAAATGTACCTCTTGAACACGATGGAGACCATGCGCCTGCTCATCTGCGCCAGGATCATCATTTTGACGTTTCGACTGCTTGACATCCTGGATACACCGATTCACACTGAGACGCTAACGGAATGAGGCCATTCATCACGTGTGACACTTTGATGGAGATGCACACGATGCCATTTATGGAACAAGGCGATTTTCGCCTGTATTACGAAGATAGTGGAGGAGACAAGCCGGTCATTTTGTTCCTGCACGGGGCTGGCGGCAATCACTTGAGTTGGTGGCAGCAAGTACCGGCTTTTATAAACGAGTACCGCTGCATCACCGTGGATCAACGCACGTTCGACCGGTCCCCGGATGTGCCGGGCGGTCCGGGTGTGACGGCGCTGGTGAGTGATACGCTGGCCTTGCTGGATCATTTGCAGATTGACCGCGCGGCGGTGGTCTCGCAATCGATGGGCGGCTGGGCCGCGGTGGGCGCGGCGGTGCAACAACCGCAGCGCTTTTGGGCCATTGTTCTGGCGAATACCGTGGGCCATCTGACGGATCCGGAGATTCAGGCGCTGCGTGCAGACTTACAAGCCACGCGGCCGGCAAGACCGGCTGTGCTGTGGCAAGGGGCGCTGGGGGCGACGTACCAGAAACGGGACAGCGTGCACACGTTCTTGTATGCGCAAATTGCTGGCTTGAATCCGCCGCGTACGGCGGAATTCCGCGAGCAACTCTACAAGTTGACCACGCCGGTGGAACGCTACGCGGCTACGGGCATTCCGACGTTCTTCGTCACCAGTGACGAGGATATTCTCATCTACCCCGAAGTGTCGGAGCTGGTGCAATCGAAGGTGCCGGGATCGCGTCTGCTGCGCGTGCCTGAGTCAGGGCACTCGACGTACTTTGAACAGCCAGAGTTGTTCAATCGGGAAGTCGGAGCGTTTTTGCAGGCACACAAACCCCGATGAATGCGGAATGCGGAATGCGGAATGCGGAATAGGGAGAGGAAGTCAGGACGGTGAGGCGTTCCGTGGTCAGCGCGTCATTCGGAAACAGGTTACAATAAATCTCAAAAAAATCGCGGATCCCGGAGGGCTAAGAGCCCTCCGGACATCTAAGGTGTTAATAGCGAGAATCATTCGCGGGTAGAGGCATCATGTCGCCATGCCCCCCCCCTCAGAACCGTGCGGGCGACTTTCATCGCACACGGCTCAAGCAAACCGGTAT
>CBCXVS010000042.1:0-31131 GCA_965178525.1 uncultured bacterium
CCAAGGCGAGCTTGTTCTTCACCTGGTCATAGGCGGTGCCGGAAATGCAGAGACCACCCCCCTCAGCCAGCCCCTCAAGGCGGGCGGCGATGTTCACGCCATCACCGTAGAGACGCTCACCCTCGACGAGCACATCGCCCAGGTTGATGCCGATGCGGAACACCATCTGGCGCTGGGGCGGGAGGGCGGCGTTGCGGACCTCGAACTCCTCCTGGACAGCCATGGCACACTGCACCGCATCGACCACACTGGCAAACTCGGCCAGGAGGTTATCCCCGGGCGCGTCGACGACCCGACCCCGGTGTTGGTGGATGAGCGAGGTCATCACCGTGCGGTAGGCAGTGAGCATTCGCACGGTGGCCTCTTCATCTTCACCCATGAGGCGGCTGTAGCCTTGGACATCGGCACTGAACAGGGCGGCCAGCTTGCGCTCCATGGCTCCCCTCTCCTTGCCGTTAGGATTTGGTGTTCTCAGCCCCGGGTCCCGGATGGGCCAGCGTCCTCGTGTTCCTCAACGCGTCCGGCGAGGTCATCAATCGACGTATCAAGCGCCTGGGCGAGGCGCTTGGCGGTGGCCATGGTGACATCAGCGCGCAAGCCGCGTCCCTGCTGTGACAGAGTGACATGCGGCACATCGGCCAAGCGCGCCAGTTCCTCCAGGCCGAAGCCGCGCTGCTGTCGCAGCGTGAGAATCCGCTCCCCTAAGCGCATTGCATCCCTCCTGATTCTGGCGCAATGGTAGCAAAGCCTACCACAACACACAAGAGCCATCTCGAACGCGGAGAAGGGGTGTGAGGAGCCATTACTGGAGCCACCTTGATACGGATGCGCATCCCATGGCTCATGTGGTTCAGCGGCCTCTCCACCGATGCTGACGGCGACCGGCAAGAGGAACGACTCTGATCAGAGCCGACAGATCCGCTATGATATCACGGGACGGATAGACGGCGAAATCTTCGGAGGTTGAGTGCCCGGTTAGGACGGCAACAAAGGCAATCCCAGCGCGTTGAGCAGCCTCCGCATCGACGGGATGGTCTCCAACATAAACCAGGTGCTCAGGCGCACCGCCGAGCCGGTCAAGTGCCTGCAGCAGACCGGCAGGATCGGGCTTGTGCCGATCGACATCATCGCCTCCCACAATGACGTCAAAATGGTGGAGGAGATCATCTCGGCGTAAAATGGCTTCAAGGCGACATCGGTATTTGGTGGAGGCAATGCCGAGGGCCAGGCCGGACGAACGCAATGAGGCCAGTAATGGGGGAACCGTCTCAAAGATGGTGGTGAGACCTACCGTGATTTCACCGCTGCGCTCTAACACCTGGTTCTCAAATACAGTTGTGATGCTCGGATCGTCGATTCCGGTCAGGTAGGTCAGGGTCGCAGGTAGAGACAGGCCGATGGCGGTAACGATACGCTCGTCCGAAAGCGGTGGCAAGCCCAAGTGTTCCAGTCCATAGCGGAGACATTGCACAATGGCCGTCCTGGAATCCGCTAAAGTAAGGTCAAAGTCGAAGACAATGGCCTGAAACATCGCTTCTCCTATCTTTCGCCTCGGTCAGCACGAGCATGAGGCATTCCTCGACGATTGACGTGAGGGTGCGTCCTTCTTCCGCCGCTTTTTTCTTGGCTCTTTGTAGAAGATCATCTCGGGGTCGAATGGTGGTTCTCATGCATCAAAACATATTGAGATCGCATCAATATGTCAACCCATGCTAACCGGCAGCGGAGGTGGCTTTTTTTACTTGAGTCGTCATGTCGTTTGTGGTCAGATGCCGGGAATGCGACATCCCCCGAACCCGATCATGCATGAGGTCCTCCACCATGTCTCAAGACCTACGCTCCGAACTCGCCCCGACCGGCGCCCTGCGGGCCGGCATCAACATGGCCAACTTCCTGCTCGTCAGTGGACGTGCGGCAGACGGCGGCCCCGAGGGCGTCGCGCCCGACATGGCGCGTGAAATCGCGGCGCGCTTGGGCGTGCCGGTCGCTTACGTGCCCTACGCCTCACCTGGCCAACTCGCTGACGAAGCGATGAACAACGTCTGGGACATCGGCCTGATCGGGGCCGAGCCGGCGCGCGCCGAACATATTTCCTTCACGGCCGCCTACGTTGAGATCGAAGCCACGTACCTCGTACCGGCGGGCTCTCCGCTGCACGCGATGAGCGACATCGACAAGCCGGGCGTGCGCATCGCGGTCTCGGCCCGAAGCGCCTATGACCTGTACCTGAGTCGCCACATCGAGCACGCCGAGCTGGTACGCGTCGACGGCGTCAACGCGTCCTATGATCTCTTCGTCAACGACAGCCTCGACGCCTTGGCGGGTCTGAGGCCGCGTCTCATCTCGGATGTCGAGAAGTTGCCTGGCGCCCACATCCTCGATGGAAACTTTACCACCGTGCAGCAGGCGATCGGCACGCCGCACGGGCGAGAGGCGGGCGCCGCGTTCCTGCGAGACTTCGTCGAGGAAGCCAAGTCGAGTGGGTTGGTCGCGCAACTCATTGAGCGCCACCAGGTGCGCGGACTCTCAGTGGCGCCTCCGGAGTAGCTTGGATGCGCATCGCTCAACCAGGCGTCGACGTCTAAGTACCTGGACAAAATTAGCGACATCGTTTTTCCAGAGGAAAAATATGAATATAGTTTTGTTCGGGCACTTACCACGACCTTTTGCAATTCGCCCGAGAAGGAGTGTGTTATGCCCAACCCCACCGTGGATGCCAACCGCGTCATCTTGACCGGCGAGAATCCCTTCATTCGCTTGAGCGCCTCTGACGGCGGCCCGAATACGACCGATGCGAGCTTCTGGCGCATTACCTTTTGTCCAGCGGGTCCCGGCCATGTCCTCTATCTCAAGAGTGAGCTGACCAACAACCAATTGCGGATCTACTCCGACAACATCGCGATGGCCCGCTGGCTGCAGTCGACCGTCCAAGGCATGCTGAATGCGGAAACGGCCGACCCCACGATTCCCGTCATCGAAACCACGTTCTCGAAGCACGGCGACTGTCGTGACTACTGGACCGAACAGCTTCGAGCCGGCCCGGATGAGATCGCGCTCACGTGGTACGACATTGGCGAGCCGCTGCTGGTCCATACGCAGCCCAACGACCCGCCGGAGAGACGCTACGGGGTGTGTACGATCTTGATACCCGCTCTCGGGGCTCGGCTGACGGTCAACGGTGTGCAGGCGAGCGGACAGCCGTGGCCGCGCGAGCGTGAGGACCGGCCGTTCAGCACGTGCGCGTTGGCGTTCTCGGAAAGCTGGACGGAAGCGCGTTAGCCGGTAAAAGTCGGATCCGCGAAGGGCGCGAAGGATCGCGAAGGAAAGAGCAGGGTGCATGGCATGCACCCTGCGATAACAGGGTTCGATGCGACGGCTTAGCTCTTCACCGCGCCGGCTGCCAGCCCTTGCACCACAAAGCGTTGGCCAATGAAATACAGGACCGCCACAGGAATTGATGCCAGCACCGCGCCGGCCATCAGTTGGCCCCAGATGTACTGATCGCCAACCACCATCATGGTCAGTTTGATCGGCATGGTCATGGTACTTTGGTCCATGGTGATGACCAGGGCTAAGAGGAACTCGTTCCACGCCAGGGTGAAAGAAAAAATGCCTAAGGCCACGAGTCCCGGCGCTGAGAGTGGTAAAAGGATACGCATCAAGGCGCCGAGCTTGGTGCAGCCGTCCACCATGGCCTGTTCCTCTAACTCGACCGGCATGCCACGGAAGTAGCCCATGAGCATCCAGGTACAAAACGGGATAGTGAAGGTCAGGTAGGTGAGCATCAGGCCCTGCTGCGTATTGCCAAGCCCCAGTGCCGTGACGATGACGTAGAGGGGAATGAAGAGCATGGCCGACGGTAAGAGATACTTGAACAGAATGATGCGGCCAATAAAATCGCGGCCGCGATAGCGATAGCGCACGATGCTGAACGCCGCCATGGAGCTGACCACGACCGTGAAGAGCGTGGTGGACATCGCCACGGTGAAGCTGTTGCGGATGTTGGTGAGCAACTCCTCACGCACGATGACCCGCACGAAGTTTTCCATCGTCAGCTTGCGCGGGAAATAACTAAATTCTTCGTACAACTCCTTGTTGGTCTTGATCGCCGTGGTCACCATCCAATACAGCGGCACGGCGACCATGAACACAAATAAGGCCAGAAAGCCACAGGTCAGAAGTTTCGAGGATGCCGAATCACGCATCGCTGCGCCTCCCCGCGACGTTGTAAGAGCCCGGCCACAACCAGCACCAATCCGATGAGCAGGGGCAGAAACAGCACGGATACCGCAGCGGCTTCACCTAGGCGCATATTGATCATGCCCAGGAGATAGACCAGCATGGTATACACCGTGGTGGCATCCGACGGGCCGCCGCCGGTTAAGAGATACACCGGCTCAAAGGCATTGGCCGTCCAAATCGTCGACAGCAGCAACACCACCCCAATGATGTGATAGAGACTCGGCAGGGTAGTATAGCGAAACTGTTGCCAACGCGAGGCCCCGTCAACCTGTGCCGCCTCGTACAATTCCGGAGGGACGGTTTGCATGCCAGCGAGGAACGAGATGGCAAAAAACGGAAACCCACGCCAAACGTGGGCAATGATGACGGAAATCATCGCCGTCCCTTTGGTGCTGAGGAAGGCGATGGGGCGGGTGATGAGTCCGAGATCGAGCAGGGCATAGTTGAGCAAGCCCTGCAGTGGATCATAGAGCCAGCGCTAGGTGAGGTAGACCACAAAGGCCGGCATAACCCAGGGGAGCAGGAGAAAGGCGCGAAAGAAGTTGCGGCCGTGAATGTGCTGATTCAGCATCACCGCCACGGACATACCCAGCACGAATTTGATCGCCACCGCCACGATGGTGAACAAGGCCGTGTTGAACAAGGCGGCCAAAAACTGTGGCCAAGTGATGACGTATCTGAAGTTACTGAGACCGACGAAGTGCGCCGCTGTCCCCACGGCCTTGTCGTAAAAACTGAGCCAAATGGCATAAAAAAACGGATAGATCACGAGCCCAAGCAGAATGAGCAAAGCCGGAGCTAGCAGCAACAGGCCGCCGATTATCTCACGCCGATACCGGCTCAGACGTACCGGTTTCCTCACGACGCCGATCTCGAACGGGGCCTCCACCGCCATCGACCTACGTCTGGCGATCACAATCCGCTCTCCTCTGAAGGTAATGGATAGTGAATAGTGGACAGTGGATGGCCCGCAACGCCTCACCAACCACTCACCACTCACCACTAGACTTACGGAATGACCATCTAGGCGTACTTGCCATAGATTTTGCTCAATACCTTTACCGATTCTTCAAAGGCCCTGTCGCGCTTCCATCCGTCCACCACAATACGTTGCAGCATACGCGAGATGGTGGTGTTGGTCGCCTGCTCTACCCAGGCGTCGTTATACACATCCGGCGTCGCCTGGGGATTGTCCTGAGTGGCCACATTGACCAACGCCTTCTTGTGGTCGCTGCTATCCCAGATGTCAAACGGCAGATAGGATTTCAACACCGGAGCCCACTGGCTGACGCCGAGTTCCTTTTCCATTTTGGGAACGGCCATCGAGTCCAGCAGAAACTGCTTACACACCTCCGGATGTTTGGTGTATTTCAGGATCGAACGCGAAGCATAGCCGACGTCCCAGACGTTGCGTTTGGGGCCTTTGGGGAAGGGATAATGTCCGGTTTTCGGCAAGAGATCCGAATCATTGTTCTCCAACCAGAGGGTAATGGTAATCGGATTCAACGCAATGACCGATTTGCCGGCTTGGTAGGTGGAATTGTTCATGGTGTTGTCCCAGGTCGTCACACCTGGGGGCAGCACGCCCGAATCCCAGACCGCTTGGAAAAAGTCCAGGAAGGCCCAGACGTCGGTTTTATAGTCGCCCAGTACGACCTTCTTGCCTTGCTCATCGGCCAGGCGGACGCCATAGCTCCGCATGATCTGCTCTCAGATATTGGAGTCGGTCTGGTTGCTGACCGGCTGCCCCAACCCGTAGACGCGCGGCGGGCGATTGGTCTTCTTGGCGACGTCGAACAGATCGTCCCAGGTCTCGGCCGGGAGACTGACACCAGCCTTTTTCAAGAGGTCGTTGCGGGCGATAACCATGGAGCCGGTCAGGCCATAGAGGATATGGTGCACCCGGCCGTCCGCTTCTTTCATATACAGCGTCGCAGCCCCCAACCAGCCGCCATGCTCCTTCTCCAGCTTTTCATAGACATCGGTGACCTCGAGCAATTGCCCTTGCGAGCGCAATTGCACCCCACCGTTTTCGACAATATCCGGCGTGGCTTTGGCATGGATGGCGGCCGAAATTTTGGCCATGAATTCCTTCCAAGGCACCAGCGTGATCTGTATATCTACGTGGTTCTGTTTCGCCCACTCCTTGGCAAAGGCGACGCGGGACTCGTCACTGGAGCGGAGAAACTGATAGGCCCAATAAATCAGCTTTGGCTTCTGCGCAAAGGCCGGAGCCGCGCCCATCGCTACCGCGCCTGTTACCAGGGCGGCGGAGGCGATGAATTGTCGTCTGCTAAGCGGGGATGATGCGTGTGACATGGCTCTCCCTCCTCCAACCAAAACGGATTTCCCTCTCACGATGCGTACAGCCAGGCGAGAGGACGCGAGCCCTAATAGGAATAAAAAATGTTCGAGAAGTCAAGGAAAAAGCAGAGGGCCTGACACGTCGTGGGCATTTCATGGTTGACATCGTCGCGTATCTGGCGTGTAGTGGCTTGCGAGCGAGAACATCGATCCACGCAGGGCGTGCAGAGACGCAAAGCGGAAGGGGGCGGCAGGAAAGATGGAGAGTCAAGAGGCATGGAAAATCAGATTCATCACCGTTGGACTAGTTATGGTCTAGCGGTTTCCAGTTGATTTTACTACAATTTTGCATTGTGAAAGGCTGTTCAACCGTAAAAGTATTCATCACGGGCGCACTAGCAACAAGTCAAGATAACTTAGTCTTATCAGAATGAAAACATGAAATGATACGATAGAGAGTTAAGTATGAAAGTGATGAGTTTATCCTATTTTAACTATAAAATGAAGATCAATGATTGGACAATATAATTCTATCAACCATATAAAGAGTAATAGAGTCTAAAAATCCTATTTCTAATAAAGGGAAAGAAGGAGCCAGGAGGAGAGTTACGATGGAAATGTTAAAACGTTATCGTGGAGGTCTTCTTGGATTAGCTATCGGCGATGCTTTAGGAACGACACTGGAATTCTGTCCGCCGGGCTCGTTTGCTCCCCTGAAGGATATGGTTGGAGGGGGACCTTTCCAGCTAGCTCCAGGTGCGTGGACCGATGACACGTCCATGGCGTTGTGTTTGGCGGAGAGTTTAATAGAACGGCAGGGCTTCGATCCTGCTGACCAACTGCAACGGTATGTCAAATGGTTGCGAACAGGGCATCTCAGCAGTACCAGAGTTTGTTTCGACGTTGGCAATACGGTTCGCCGGGCCCTGATGACGTTTGAAAAAACGGGACAACCTTATTGCGGTCCCACCGATCCCATAGCTGCGGGCAATGGCTCCATTATGCGACTGGTTCCGGTGCCGCTATTCTATGCGCAAGATCCCGAAGAAGCCATTAAAAAGTCCGGAGAAAGTTCAAGAACGACCCATGGTGCGATTGCTGCGGTCGATGCATGCCGCTATTTGGGCGCGCTCATAACGGGGGCCACGTATGGCGTTGTCAAAGAGAAATTGTTGTCGGATCACTACAGTCCCGTACCCGGATATTGGGAGAGCCGGCCTTTAGTTCCGGAAATTGCAGATATCGCATCCGGGTCCTTCAAGCACCGCAACCCTCCGGAAATCCAGGGCTCCGGGTATGTTGTAAAATCTCTGGAAGCAGCTTTATGGGCATTTTCCCATAGCCAATCGTTTAAAGAAGGATGCCTCTTGGCTATCAATCTAGGCGATGACGCGGATACGACGGGCGCCGTTTATGGACAATTGGCAGGGGTCTTCTATGGCGAAGCCGGGCTTCCTCAATCATGGCACAAGAGGCTGGTCCAACGCGAACGCATCGAGTCTTTCGCCGATCAGTTGTTCGTGTTAAGCAATAGCTGAAGGCGACCAAACAAAACGGCCATATAGCCGTTGCGAAATAGGCTGTCAAGGTGCCTATCGTGAAACCGTTCCAGCCGGATATGCGCCGTCAGCAGACGTCGCAGCATATCCAGGTCAGCGTCGTCGAGCAACGAGGTATTCGTTTGCCAGTTTTCCGGGAGCTGACGGGACCATTTCATCCAGTCAAAGGGTGCTATAAACCCACTTTGATCGAGTTCATGTATCAGCTCGTGGATGGCATCATGAGTAAAAATATGCTCTTGGACGTCTTGCAGCACATGGCTCTCGGTGATGGCTCGATATTTCTCTAAAATGGGGATCAACTTGGTCGTAGGGAATTCTGGGAGCATGTTGACCTCCTTTGTACGGTGATCACCTGCAATAATTCTGAACGATACTGGTCATGTCAAAATCACAGATCTGGCCATGAGGGCCTGGGCATTGATACTTGTTAATCTGTATGATTCTGTTCCGACCTAATTGGACTTCATCTTCGCCAGGGAAGATGGAGAAACTGTCGATCGACTTGCCAGCGTGGGCAGAGATGGTCAAGAAATATTGACCAAAACCGCTAGCAACGCTTTCATCCGTCGAGGTCGATGTGTATGCGTAAAACACAACATCTTTTCCTTGGTTGTTTTTCCAAAGCCGCGTCGTAGAGCGCATAATAGGGTTGAAGTTTAATCAAATTGGCGTTGGTTAAGTCCGGGCGGGGCTGATGATACAACGGCCCCTCAATGACGGAATAGTAGTTTGTGGTCCATAACACGATGGCCCAAGCTTGCTTTTCGGTGGGTGTGTTCAAGTTTTTAGAATCGACGTGGCTCCACGCTTGGGTTGCAAATGTTGCGTATTGCCCAGGCATGTCGGGGCTACCGTTCTCATAAAAGTTATCGTAATTGTGTTTGATCGCTTTGAAATCCTCGGTCACGTCCGTTTCCCAGTTCGTGTTATAGACAACAATCTTACTCGTCAGGAGGTTAAAATCGTGGAGACCTCCGTAACGGAGCGCTTTAGTAGCCAGCATGCGACCGATCACACGGTAATGGGCTTCCCCAGAACCCGTAGACACCAGCGGCATGGCCACACGGGTATCCGCGTTCCCTTTAAAACACTGAATCGCACGGAAAATGTCATCGATCATCCAGGCCGAGTTCGAGTTCCAGGCGGGGTCGGCGGGCTCGTAGACCAAGAGCCGCTCGAACTGAATGCCAGGGTCCGATGAGCGGACGGTCTGTGAGATCCAGCAGGGCATCGTTGGGTGGTAGTCCTTCGCTTTGTTCTGCGAGAGGGACTGAACCGATATGCCCTTCACGTCAAGGGCCTGGATCAAAGAACCCTCTGATGGGAAGTAATCGCCTGGCAGAGCGGAGACAACGAGAAACTCCACATGATTCTGGGGTGTCATATCGGTCAGATCGCCCTGGTAAAGTTGGACTTGTCGCGTCCCACTGTCCGGATGATCGATCGTGATGCTGTCGATAGCAGTGAGTGCCATGTTTAGTGTCCCATTGTCTTGAAACCTCAACGGTCCTTTACCGAAGAACAAAGCGCCCACCGATCAATGGATAGGCATCTTCAACGCATTTGACTGCTGCGTCTACTGAATGCGTCGAGAATTAAATGGAGCAGTTCGTCAGGTCGGTCGGTGATGCCGAAGGCTTGGGCAGGGACGCCTTTTGTGGGATCGATTTTTCCAATGTAGAAAATGACGGGCGTCGTCTTGTCCTTCTGCCGAAAGCAATTTAAAAATTTAATACCAGCATCGTCAGTATCTCTACGCATGTCAGACAGCACTAGGTCATAGTCACCGCCCCTTACCATATCGAGGGCTTGCTGAGTATCTGTAGCGATGTCAATACTATCTGCCCACATCTGACGGAACATTCTGCGCTCACTTCGATTATTTTCCGGATGATCATCTACCCAAAGAATACGAGCATTTCTCACAACGTGAAATTGATGACGAGCACGTTTCAGAACCGCGTTCATATGTTGATCGGATACGTCACCTTGCGATGTCTCATGTCTTGCCGCCTCTTTGAGGCCACCTTCTATTGCACTTGCGTCAAAAGACAACCGCACACCCGAGACGGTGACATCAGCCAGTCTCGGTAACACTTCATCACGTATGGTAGGGTAAAGTGTATAAAAGGTAAAGGCACCTAAGCCCCACCAGAGAAGAGAAGGAACAACATTAGAGTTGTTCCTCAATAGCATAAGATCAGGTTCCCTAGCCCAGCCCAGATGCCCACCGAATCATCCTCAAAGTGATCTTTGCGGTTGCGGAAACGCTGCACCAAAATGTTGAAACGCTTCATACCGCCGATGGCATGTTCGATCAAGATGCGAACTTGACTCACGGCATAATTCGCCGCCTGCTGCTCCGCCGTCAATTCTGGAGTCGGATTCGTCTTGCTCTTCCGGGGTTTCTTGTGTGGAATCTCAAGCATTTCGCCTTTGTAGTCCGACTGAATCCCCTGATAACCCAGGTGCACCCAAACTTCTACGTCACTAAACCGGTCTAAGTCCGGTGGGAACTCTTGTTTTAACATGCTGTAATCATGGTTGTGACCACTAAACGTACGGCCCAGAAAGACGATCCATTTATCCGGCATCGACATCACTGTATTTTTCAGCGTATGGCTTTTTTTTACCACTATAGTGTTCACGTTGGGTCGTCTCATCTTGTGACCGGCGATAGCTTCTTTCAGTCGCATCAATAATCAGTTGATCCACACCTGACAACGCCTCCCTCAACGACTCTGGGGTCTTCAACTCTCGATAAGGCATGAGGTCTAACTGCACTAACGTGTCATACAGGATGGGAGAGAGCTTATGGAGATTTTCATTCGCTTTCGAACGTACCATACCAAATTGTGCACCAAGAACATCAAACGTCGGATACGTCTTGTAATAATATAGAACGAACAGGAGTTTGTCTGACAGAGTGGGTAATTTGCCTTTGATACCTGCACCCGGCTTTCGGCTGCGTTTGCCAGCTTGGACACCCTCCTCATAGCGTTTTTGCTGAGCCTGTTGATAGACGTGGCTGAAGGCGGGCAGCAAGAAGTCAAATTGCGTCTGAGACACACCGGTTAAGGCTTTCATCTGCCGATCATCTCGGATAACCAATGACCTGGCTGGGCTCCCTCCATCGTTTGGGGGAGGATAGCCTACCTCATTAACTATTGGGGAACAACCCTATTATTTCCGGCGATCTCGAAGAGCCCACCAGGCAACTGGCAACTGTATTGGGTATTGACCACTACTTTGCGCAGGTGTTACCAGAAGACAAAGCGGCTCTGGTCGAACAACTACAAGCGCAAGGGCGCACGGTCTGCTTTGTGGGTGATGGTATCAATGATTCGATTGCGCTCAAAAAAGCGAATGCCTCCATATCGCTCAGCGGTGCCGCCACCATCGCGACCGACACCGCGCAGATGGTGCTCATGGATGGCAGCCTACAGAAGCTTCCCCAGCTTTTTGAAACCGCCGCCAACTTCGATGCGAATATGCGCATGGGTCTTGTCACCACCGCCGGCACGTCCATTTTCTGTGTGGGCGGCGTCTTTTTTCTACACTTTGGCATCTATACCGCCATTATGCTCTACAACCTCAGCCTGATTGCCAGCGTCGCCAATGCGATGTTGCCCGCATTGACACTAAAGGTCGATACAGAGCATTCACATCAAATCGAAAAGAGCAGGAAGTCATGAGACCAACCGTATCGCAAGAAGCAAAAGAGCGCATATTACCCAAGTTTCCACACTTTACAAAACTCGCTTTGGCGCATCAGCCCATCATCGAACGCTACACCCACAAGTTCCCGCCCTATTCCGATTACACCTTCCCCAGCTTGTGGTTCTGGAATGAAGGAGATGGGGTTGAATTGTCAGATTTGTACGGCAATCTAGTGGTCAAATTTCTTGATTACTTTAGTAAGGAGCTATTTTTATCTGTTTTGGGAAACAACCAGTTCGACGAAACCTTAAACGATCTCTTTGATTTTGTGACGCCTAGACCAGACTATCTCAACCGTTTGCAATTTATTCCTGAACACAATCTGCACGCCTGGCATGACACATTGGATGAGTATTAGAGTTGTTCCTCAATAGCATAAGATCAGGTTCCCTAGCCCAGCCCAGATGCCCACCGAATCATCCTCAAAGTGATCTTTGCGGTTGCGGAAACGCTGCACCAAAATGTTGAAACGCTTCATACCGCCGATGGCATGTTCGATCAAGATGCGAACTTGACTCACGGCATAATTCGCCGCCTGCTGCTCCGCCGTCAATTCTGGAGTCGGATTCGTCTTGCTCTTCCGGGGTTTCTTGTGTGGAATCTCAAGCATTTCGCCTTTGTAGTCCGACTGAATCCCCTGATAACCCAGGTGCACCCAAACTTCTACGTCACTAAACCGGTCTAAGTCCGGTGGGAACTCTTGTTTTAACATGCTGTAATCATGGTTGTGACCACTAAACGTACGGCCCAGAAAGACGATCCATTTATCCGGCATCGACATCACTGTATTTTTCAGCGTATGGCTTTTTTTTACCACTATAGTGTTCACGTTGGGTCGTCTCATCTTGTGACCGGCGATAGCTTCTTTCAGTCGCATCAATAATCAGTTGATCCACACCTGACAACGCCTCCCTCAACGACTCTGGGGTCTTCAACTCTCGATAAGGCATGAGGTCTAACTGCACTAACGTGTCATACAGGATGGGAGAGAGCTTATGGAGATTTTCATTCGCTTTCGAACGTACCATACCAAATTGTGCACCAAGAACATCAAACGTCGGATACGTCTTGTAATAATATAGAACGAACAGGAGTTTGTCTGACAGAGTGGGTAATTTGCCTTTGATACCTGCACCCGGCTTTCGGCTGCGTTTGCCAGCTTGGACACCCTCCTCATAGCGTTTTTGCTGAGCCTGTTGATAGACGTGGCTGAAGGCGGGCAGCAAGAAGTCAAATTGCGTCTGAGACACACCGGTTAAGGCTTTCATCTGCCGATCATCTCGGATAACCAATGACCTGGCTGGGCTCCCTCCATCGTTTGGGGGAGGATAGCCTACCTCATTAACTATTGGGGAACAACCCTATTATTTCCGGCGATCTCGAAGAGCCCACCAGGCAACTGGCAACTGTATTGGGTATTGACCACTACTTTGCGCAGGTGTTACCAGAAGACAAAGCGGCTCTGGTCGAACAACTACAAGCGCAAGGGCGCACGGTCTGCTTTGTGGGTGATGGTATCAATGATTCGATTGCGCTCAAAAAAGCGAATGCCTCCATATCGCTCAGCGGTGCCGCCACCATCGCGACCGACACCGCGCAGATGGTGCTCATGGATGGCAGCCTACAGAAGCTTCCCCAGCTTTTTGAAACCGCCGCCAACTTCGATGCGAATATGCGCATGGGTCTTGTCACCACCGCCGGCACGTCCATTTTCTGTGTGGGCGGCGTCTTTTTTCTACACTTTGGCATCTATACCGCCATTATGCTCTACAACCTCAGCCTGATTGCCAGCGTCGCCAATGCGATGTTGCCCGCATTGACACTAAAGGTCGATACAGAGCATTCACATCAAATCGAAAAGAGCAGGAAGTCATGAGACCAACCGTATCGCAAGAAGCAAAAGAGCGCATATTACCCAAGTTTCCACACTTTACAAAACTCGCTTTGGCGCATCAGCCCATCATCGAACGCTACACCCACAAGTTCCCGCCCTATTCCGATTACACCTTCCCCAGCTTGTGGTTCTGGAATGAAGGAGATGGGGTTGAATTGTCAGATTTGTACGGCAATCTAGTGGTCAAATTTCTTGATTACTTTAGTAAGGAGCTATTTTTATCTGTTTTGGGAAACAACCAGTTCGACGAAACCTTAAACGATCTCTTTGATTTTGTGACGCCTAGACCAGACTATCTCAACCGTTTGCAATTTATTCCTGAACACAATCTGCACGCCTGGCATGACACATTGGATGAGTATTAGAGTTGTTCCTCAATAGCATAAGATCAGGTTCCCTAGCCCAGCCCAGATGCCCACCGAATCATCCTCAAAGTGATCTTTGCGGTTGCGGAAACGCTGCACCAAAATGTTGAAACGCTTCATACCGCCGATGGCATGTTCGATCAAGATGCGAACTTGACTCACGGCATAATTCGCCGCCTGCTGCTCCGCCGTCAATTCTGGAGTCGGATTCGTCTTGCTCTTCCGGGGTTTCTTGTGTGGAATCTCAAGCATTTCGCCTTTGTAGTCCGACTGAATCCCCTGATAACCCAGGTGCACCCAAACTTCTACGTCACTAAACCGGTCTAAGTCCGGTGGGAACTCTTGTTTTAACATGCTGTAATCATGGTTGTGACCACTAAACGTACGGCCCAGAAAGACGATCCATTTATCCGGCATCGACATCACTGTATTTTTCAGCGTATGGCTTTTTTTTACCACTATAGTGTTCACGTTGGGTCGTCTCATCTTGTGACCGGCGATAGCTTCTTTCAGTCGCATCAATAATCAGTTGATCCACACCTGACAACGCCTCCCTCAACGACTCTGGGGTCTTCAACTCTCGATAAGGCATGAGGTCTAACTGCACTAACGTGTCATACAGGATGGGAGAGAGCTTATGGAGATTTTCATTCGCTTTCGAACGTACCATACCAAATTGTGCACCAAGAACATCAAACGTCGGATACGTCTTGTAATAATATAGAACGAACAGGAGTTTGTCTGACAGAGTGGGTAATTTGCCTTTGATACCTGCACCCGGCTTTCGGCTGCGTTTGCCAGCTTGGACACCCTCCTCATAGCGTTTTTGCTGAGCCTGTTGATAGACGTGGCTGAAGGCGGGCAGCAAGAAGTCAAATTGCGTCTGAGACACACCGGTTAAGGCTTTCATCTGCCGATCATCTCGGATAACCAATGACCTGGCTGGGCTCCCTCCATCGTTTGGGGGAGGATAGCCTACCTCATTAACTATTGGGGAACAACCCTATTATTTCCGGCGATCTCGAAGAGCCCACCAGGCAACTGGCAACTGTATTGGGTATTGACCACTACTTTGCGCAGGTGTTACCAGAAGACAAAGCGGCTCTGGTCGAACAACTACAAGCGCAAGGGCGCACGGTCTGCTTTGTGGGTGATGGTATCAATGATTCGATTGCGCTCAAAAAAGCGAATGCCTCCATATCGCTCAGCGGTGCCGCCACCATCGCGACCGACACCGCGCAGATGGTGCTCATGGATGGCAGCCTACAGAAGCTTCCCCAGCTTTTTGAAACCGCCGCCAACTTCGATGCGAATATGCGCATGGGTCTTGTCACCACCGCCGGCACGTCCATTTTCTGTGTGGGCGGCGTCTTTTTTCTACACTTTGGCATCTATACCGCCATTATGCTCTACAACCTCAGCCTGATTGCCAGCGTCGCCAATGCGATGTTGCCCGCATTGACACTAAAGGTCGATACAGAGCATTCACATCAAATCGAAAAGAGCAGGAAGTCATGAGACCAACCGTATCGCAAGAAGCAAAAGAGCGCATATTACCCAAGTTTCCACACTTTACAAAACTCGCTTTGGCGCATCAGCCCATCATCGAACGCTACACCCACAAGTTCCCGCCCTATTCCGATTACACCTTCCCCAGCTTGTGGTTCTGGAATGAAGGAGATGGGGTTGAATTGTCAGATTTGTACGGCAATCTAGTGGTCAAATTTCTTGATTACTTTAGTAAGGAGCTATTTTTATCTGTTTTGGGAAACAACCAGTTCGACGAAACCTTAAACGATCTCTTTGATTTTGTGACGCCTAGACCAGACTATCTCAACCGTTTGCAATTTATTCCTGAACACAATCTGCACGCCTGGCATGACACATTGGATGAGTATTAGAGTTGTTCCTCAATAGCATAAGATCAGGTTCCCTAGCCCAGCCCAGATGCCCACCGAATCATCCTCAAAGTGATCTTTGCGGTTGCGGAAACGCTGCACCAAAATGTTGAAACGCTTCATACCGCCGATGGCATGTTCGATCAAGATGCGAACTTGACTCACGGCATAATTCGCCGCCTGCTGCTCCGCCGTCAATTCTGGAGTCGGATTCGTCTTGCTCTTCCGGGGTTTCTTGTGTGGAATCTCAAGCATTTCGCCTTTGTAGTCCGACTGAATCCCCTGATAACCCAGGTGCACCCAAACTTCTACGTCACTAAACCGGTCTAAGTCCGGTGGGAACTCTTGTTTTAACATGCTGTAATCATGGTTGTGACCACTAAACGTACGGCCCAGAAAGACGATCCATTTATCCGGCATCGACATCACTGTATTTTTCAGCGTATGGCTTTTTTTTACCACTATAGTGTTCACGTTGGGTCGTCTCATCTTGTGACCGGCGATAGCTTCTTTCAGTCGCATCAATAATCAGTTGATCCACACCTGACAACGCCTCCCTCAACGACTCTGGGGTCTTCAACTCTCGATAAGGCATGAGGTCTAACTGCACTAACGTGTCATACAGGATGGGAGAGAGCTTATGGAGATTTTCATTCGCTTTCGAACGTACCATACCAAATTGTGCACCAAGAACATCAAACGTCGGATACGTCTTGTAATAATATAGAACGAACAGGAGTTTGTCTGACAGAGTGGGTAATTTGCCTTTGATACCTGCACCCGGCTTTCGGCTGCGTTTGCCAGCTTGGACACCCTCCTCATAGCGTTTTTGCTGAGCCTGTTGATAGACGTGGCTGAAGGCGGGCAGCAAGAAGTCAAATTGCGTCTGAGACACACCGGTTAAGGCTTTCATCTGACGATCATCTCGGATAACCAATGACCTGGCTGGGCTCCCTCCATCGTTTGGGGGAGGATAGCCTACCTCATTAACTATTGGGGAACAACCCTAATGTCAAAAAACTTATTTGACGGACCACTAAGTCGTCACTAATTTTTTCAGGTATTGCATCACAAAGGGTTACAGGAGCAAGAAACAGCATTGCAGAGGATTTTTCTGCCTTCCTTTGCTCGTCCTATCTTGCCCCTCTCTTGACGCCTCTCTACATAAAGACGATCACCAATAGCCATGTGTGAATTTTTCGAGTTGGCAGCCTCTGGTTGCTTGACAAGCATGCGAGGTCAACATGCACACAAAAAATTAGTGGCCACGACTTATACTGTCTCAGAGACTGGTAGTATATCAGAAACCAGCGTGCTAGCCAATTCATGCCAAACCGTACAAGATCGTGTTTGCCGTTTACGAAGCCCTCTTCTCATGGTATGCTGATTGCTTCATGACACAACAGGAAGACAAGCTTGCAGTACAGCGCTTCCCCAAGGAGGCAACATGGGTGACACCTACATGACAGAAGATATGCAGAGGCGTCGTCAGGCCGAGGCGATCAGCGGCCGGATAGGATGAAAACGGGAGCTGCAAAGGACGCAAAGGGACGCGAAGGGGACGAAGGAGAACACCGTGCAATGGGCGATCAAAGCACAACGATTGTACGACGGCACACGACGCGCGATGGTGCAGGACGCAGTGGTGGTCCTCGATACGACGCGGATCACGGCCGTAGGACCCGCAGCCGAGGTGTCCGTACCGGCCGATATGAAGATACTGGATGCCGGCGACCGCACGGTCATGCCCGGCCTCATCGATGCGCACGTCCACATCCTGTTTACCGGCAGCGAGCGCAGCGGCGAAGAATCACGCAGCGCCAGCGATAGCGACGCGTTGCTGACGGGCGTGCAAAATGTCCACCAGGGTCTGAAAAGCGGTTTGACCACCGTGCGGGATTGCGGCGATCAGAATTATCTGAGTCTGGCCCTGCGCGATTTTATCGCCAGGGGTGGCCTGGACGGGCCGCGTCTGGTCTGTTCCGGCCCAGTGATCACCACCACCGCCGGGCAGTTGTGGTGGAGTGGTATCGAATGTGATACGGAAGATGAACTGCGGCGGGCGGTGCGGACTCTGGTGAAGCATGGTGTCGATTTCATCAAATTGATGGGCTCCGGCGGCAATGCCACCCCCGGCTCCAATCCGGAAGCGGCGCAGTATGAAGCTGCCGGCTTCCGCGCCGTGACGGACGACGCCCATCGCATGGGAAAGAAAGTGGCGGCCCACGTGCATGGGGTGGAATCCATCCGTCGGGCAGTCGATGCCGGCATCGACACCCTGGAACATGTCCCCTTCCGCGCCCACGGCGCCATTGCGTACGACGAGCAGCTCGTAGAAGACATCGTCCGCAAAGATCTGATCGTGAGTCTCGCCATGCCGGCCATGTGGTATCGCGTGCGGGCGGAGGAGATGCAAGAGGCGCGAACGCATCCCCAGCACCTGTGGGAACAGCGCTATGAGACCATCCGCAAGATGCACACGGCTGGCGTCAAGCTCGTGGTTAGCAGTGACCAGGGCTCGACCAGCACCCGTATCGATGAACTCTCTCTGCTGATGGAATTTCTCGTCAACGCTATCCGCCTTCCGGCCATCGATGTGCTGTATGGCGCCACGGGCTTGGCGGCCGATGCCTTAGGCATCGCGGCGGATGTCGGCATCCTGGCACCGGGCCAACAAGCGGATCTCCTCATCGTTGACGGCGATCCGACGACGAACATGGCGGCAATGCGACACATACACACCGTCATCAAAGGCGGCGAGGTGATGGTTCGCGATGGCACGATGGTGGCGTCTACACCCTGGTAGCCGTCGGTAACAACAGCAGGAGCAGATCATGACCAATCCCCGTGCGGCGTATTCACCCATCTTCCAACGTCAACCTCTGCAACTACCGGATGGCGCCCGCATCGCCGTGTGGCCGGTGATCAACGTCGAGGAATGGGACATCACCCAACCGATGGCCCGCACCGTGCTGCCGACGCCGCACGGTGTCAGCGTCATTCCGGACATTGCCAACTTCGGCTGGTTCGATTACGGGTTGCGCGTCGGGTTTTGGCGCTTCAAGCAAGTACTGGACCGCCACGGCATCCGGGCGACGGTCAGCCTCAACGCCTCGGTATGTCACAGTTATCCGCAGATTGTCGACGAAAGTCTCAAATCCGGCTGGGAGATCCTGGGCCACGGCTTCATCCAGCGCGCCATCAATACCGAGCCGGACGAACGAGACGTCATCCGGCGCACCATTGAGACCATTAAGGAATGCACCGGCGCGGCCCCACGTGGATGGATGGGTCCTGGCCTGGCGGAAACGTTCGACACGCCCGACATCCTGGCCGCGGAAGGCATCGAATACGTCTGCGACTGGTGCAATGACGACCAGCCGTACGTCATGCAGGTCAAGACCGGACGCCTCGTGTCGATCCCGTATACCGTAGAAATCAACGACATCCCGATCTACTTGATCCAGAACCATCGCTCGCCGGAAATTTTCGAGCGCGCTCGCGATCAGTTCGACACGCTCTATCAGGAAGGCGCTGAGAGCGCCCGGATCATGGCCATCTCGACGCATCCTTACATTACGGGTGTGCCGCATCGCATCAAGTATTACGATATGATTTTCGACTACATTCGGCACTTTGCCGGGGTGGTGTTTATGACGGGGAGTGAGATTCTGGATTGGTACAATTCGGTAGCTTGATGCAGCAGTACAACCGGCGGCGGCCATAGAGGCAACGGTACGACACTCTCTATCAACGTCTGAACCGTACTCTCATGTGTAACGGCGTTACATTGGCAAGTAGCATCAGCGCATCAACGCACTGATTATAGGTGTCCATCATACCTCAGCAGAAAGCTGGTGGTGAGAAACGAGACGACACAGTTACACAACACCCAGCTCTGGTGAATCTAGCAGGTACAGTAGTAGATATTTATTCTATACCAAGAGATAAATCTGAATAAACTAAGGTAATGCACGATGGCTTATAAAACGAATGATTTTTCCTTGGAGTGATTGATTTCTTTTCCATATTGCTTCCGGGATCTGTTGCGACTTTCTTCTTGTTCGAATTTATGCCTAAGTTCGAATTTATACCTAAGTTAGAGGCATATAATCTTATAAACAATAGTATTATATTAAAATCTGAAGCTGTAAAATGGAGTGCATTTATTGTTTCCTCTTATATAATTGGCAATCTACTGGATGCTGTTGGGAGTTTGATTTTGGATAAGTTGTATGATCGCTTTTATGCGAAGGCAATGCAAATTAAAGAGCAGCTAGATGAGCATCGAGACATATCGTCGCTATCGTCGCTTCGGAAATTTTGGATGCGATGGGCTGATGCAATGAGGAAAAAAAGTCGATATTTGCAAGACACTAAGCTACAAAAATACGCTAAGTTATATAAGCAGCGTGACTTTGATCGAGAGAACTTACGCCACCAGTGTGTAGACGAGAGGATTACAAATCTATTTTGGTGGACTAGTTCTGTGATTCGTCTCAGAGACTCAGCGGCGTCAGATGAGGTTGACAGACTTCAAGCGGATTCGAAGTTCTTTCGTAGTTTTGCAGTTTTTCTTATGATATTATTTATCTTACTATCCTGTGATTATTTTTTACATCCACTTCTTAGCACCTAATTTAAAGCACCCTTTAGCACGAGTTGATTTTTGGAATGCGTTATTTTTTCTCTCCTTATATGCCTTTCTATTTGGCGTTTCATGAATCTTCGATGGAAAAATACTAAACGGAATTATGAATATTATTTAGCTTTGAAGAAGATATCAGATCACCATCTATTTCTGGAAAATAAAATCGATGAAGAGAAAAAAATAATATTTTAGATTCGAATAGTTCTTTCACATGTGGGCTTTACATGCCATGACTGAAACTGGATGACGATGAACATGCCACAGATAGTCATTGATACCAACGTGCTTATTGCAGCACAACGCTCAAAGCGTGGTGCTTCATCGAGGCTCATATCACTGGTGGGTACAGGACAGTTTGACATACACGTATCAGTTCTACTTGTATTGGAGTATGAAGAGGTGTTGCTTCGGCAAAGGTCACAGCCTGGCTTGACCTACGAAGATGTCGTGGACTTGCTCGATGCCCTGTGTTCCCTGGCTATCCCACACAAGATTTACTTTCTGTGGCGACCATATTTACACGATAGAAAAGACGAATTGGTGTTAGAATTTGCTGTTGCAGCCCGTTATGACTATATCATTACACATAATCGACGAGACTTCAGCGGTGCAGAAATGTTCGGGCTCAGCGTGCTTGATCCGCGAGCATTCCTGCAAGCAATAGGAGAACTGACATGAGTACACTGCGCCTGACGCTTCCCTCTTACCTACATGAGCAGGTAAAAGTCCTCGCGCGCAAAGAAGAGAGGGTATCGATCAATGAATTCATCACCTTAGCGGTCGCTGAGAAGTTAGCGACGTTGTCCACAGCAGACTATCTCGCCGAGTGGGCAAAACGCGGTAGCCGGGAGAAGCTTTTAGCTGTGCTGGGCAAAGCCCCTGACGTCGATCCTGAAGACTATGACAAACTATGATTATCTGATTATCTGCCGCCACCCTGGCTGCTATCGGACATCATTCCGGGGTTGAGGCCATGGTCGGCATGGTTCTCGCCTGCCACCTCGTGGTCTCCTGGCTGGCAGCGGAGCCGCATGGTTGACTTCGCATCGCTTGCAGCCATGATGAACGCGCGGGTGAGCGGATACAACCAGGAGTGCCAAAAACCATGAGTACACCGACGCGATGTGTCATTTTACCCAGCATGTATCGGGATTCCGTGGCGTTGCTGCAACTTTCCCATACCCTCAATGCCTTGTCCGGCGTGCAGCAGGCCGCCGTGATGATGGGCACGCTACAGAATCAGGACTTGCTGCGAGAGGCCGGACTCTTGACCCCGGAGGGAGAGGAGGCGGAGGCCAATGACCTCCTGATTTGCATCCAGGCCGAGACGCTCTCGGCAGCTGAAAACGCGGTGCACACCGCCAGGCAGTTGTGTATGCAACCTCACGTCACGGCTGAGACCGCCCCTCGCACCCTGGAAACGGCGCTGCATCGCATGCCGGAGGCCAATCTGGCCTGTATTTCCGTCCCCGGCCAGTACGCGCCTCACGAGGCGCGCCGGGCCTTACAGTATGGCTTGCACGTGTTTCTCTTTAGCGATCATGTTGACATCGAGGCCGAAGCAGAGTTGAAATCCCTGGCAAGCCAACACGGTTTGCTCGTCATGGGGCCGGACTGTGGGACGGCGATTCTGGGTGGCGCGCCCCTCGGGTTTGCCAACCAATTGCCGCGGGGTCCCGTCGGACTCGTGGCGGCATCCGGCACTGGGTTGCAACAGGTGAGCGGTTTGCTCGCCCAACACGGCGTGGGCGTATCGCAAGCACTCGGCGTGGGTGGGCGGGATTTACATCAGCGGCTCAGGGGACACAGCATGCGTGCGGCCCTGCGGGCGCTTGCGGCTGACGCCGACACACGGGTCATCGTGCTCATCTCAAAACCCCCGGCCCCGGGTGTTGCATCTCTGCTGGCGCAAGACGCCGCGCATAGCGGCAAACCGTGTGTCTTGGCCTTCGTCGGAGACGAAAGCCCATGGTCGGAGACCACGGGCGTCTACAAGGCCATCACACTCGAGCACGCGGCGTTGATGGCGGCAGCTTTAGCGCGGGGGGAACCCGTCCCGACTTCGCCTCAACACGTGCCACACTTCATGATGCCGTCTCTGCAGGCAGCTCGAACGTCACTGCAGCCGACGCAGCGCGCCATACGAGCCCTCTACTGCGGTGGAACCCTGGCGTATGAGGCGCTGTGGCTGTTGCGGAGTGGGACGCAGCCGGTGACCTCGAACCTCGACGGCTCCTACGATTTCAGCCATGCAACCGGCCACGTGGTGCTCGACCTCGGGGCGGAAGCATTTACCAGTGGACGGCCACATCCGATGATCGACCCAACCGTGCGGCAACAACAACTCCTGCATCTCGCCGAACAGCCCGAGGTCGCCGTCGTGCTATGTGACGTCATGCTCGGCTGGGGGGCGCATGAGGCGCCGGCCGAAGCGCTGGCCACAGCCTGGGATGAACTCCGGGATGGCGCACGCACGCGAGGACGTACGCTGATCGGTATTGCCACGGTTTGCGGTACGCCCGATGATCCTCAGGGATATGCCAATCAGTGCCGTGTCCTCAGAGAACACGGCTTTCTCCTGGCCGAGAGCAATGCACAAGCCGTGCGCCTAGCTGCGGCAGTGGTCGGGACGGAAGTCGGCGCGCGATCCCCATCTGCATCGCAGGACAAGGCGCCCGCCCTGCCAGCGGATGCCGGAGATGATGACATGGCCCCGGAGATCCCCGTCCATCTTGCCTCTCTCTTCACCGCTGGCCCGAGGGTGATCAACCTGGGTCTGGAGCTATTCGCCACCCAACTGGCGGCCTGTGGTGTCCCTGTGACCCATGTGGACTGGCGGCCTCCGGCCGGTGGCGACGCCCGTCTGGCCGATTTATTGGCGCGTCTCCGCTAACCTCTGTTCGGGAGTAAGTATGACATCGACAACGGCTTCCCCCATCGATGCGGCGAACGACCAGGCCTTGCAACGGCTCTTTACCTCCCGTCCATTTTGGGTTGGCGTGCGGCCAGCGCATGAGATTTTGCCACAGCTTGGTGAGTATACCGTGCTCCATGCCGGACCGCCTCTCGGCTGGGACACGATGTGCGGGCCGCTGCGCGGCGCCATTCTCGGCGTCCTGCAGTACGAAGGCTGGGCTGCGGACGAAGCCGCGGCGCAAGCGCTCATCGATGCGGAGAAGATCACCTTTGCCCCCTGTCACAGTGCCAGCGCCGTCGGCCCCATGACGGGGCTGATGACCCGCAGCATGCCCCTCATGGTGATCGAAAATCGCGAATACGGCAATCAAGCGTACACGACCCTCAACGAAGGCTTGGGAAAAGTGCTGCGCTTTGGCGCCAACGATGCCAGTGTCTTGCAACGTCTGCACTGGTTACAGCAGGTCGCGGTGCCGGCTCTCGACGCAGCGGTGCAGCATGCCGGCGGGCTGGATCTACGCGTGATGATGGCGCAGGCCTTGCTCATGGGCGACGACATGCACCAACGTAACGTTGCCGCTACGTCCTTGCTGGTTCGCGCGCTGATGCCCCACTTGGTGCGCACGGCGCCGGAACCCGAGTATTTGGGCGCCATCACCGATTACCTCACGGGCAATGATCAGTTGTTCCTGAACGTCGCGATGGCGGCAGCCAAGGCCACGATGGATGCGGCCGTGGACATTCCGGACTGTACGCTGGTCACGGCCATGGCGCGTAACGGCACGGCGTTTGGTGTACGTATCAGTGCGCTGGGCGAGCGCTGGTTCACCGCCCCCGTGCGCATGCCGCAGGGCCTCTATTTCCCGGGCTTCAGCGCCGCCGATGCCAACCCTGACATTGGCGATTCGGCCATTGTCGAAACCCTTGGGCTTGGCGCCTTTGCCATGGCCGCGTCACCTGCCGTGGCGCAATTCGTCGGCGTTGGCGGGTTCGCCGCGGCGCGGCGCTATACGGACGAGATGAGAGAAATTACCGCGGCACACAGCCCGCATCTGCTCTTAGCGACGCTAGATGGCCAGGGCGTGCCAACCGGTATCGACATCCGGAAGGTTGTGGAAACTGGTATCGTGCCCTGGATCAACACCGGGATTGCGCACCGTCAGGCCGGAATTGGCCAGATCGGTGCCGGCGTGGCGCAAGCGCCGATGGACTGCTTCGTCCAGGCCCTAGAGGCGTTTGCCGCGTCGTGGGGTGGCGAGGCGTAGAGCTTTCGTCACCTCATTTATTTTCACCAAAAGAGTTGACCTATGAACCCAGGCGGCGTATACTCGGTTCATTCTTTAACCATGTAACATTCGGGCATCAAATCGCCATGCCATATACAACTTACGTGAGCACATCCTTCTATTTTTATTTTTACGCCTTCGACCCCGGGGGCTAGAAGGAAGCGCTGCGCGGTACGCGGTTTGGACTTGAGCCCCTGATGGCCACATCAGGGGCTTTTTTTTATGCCCTAACCCAGGAGGCGCCCCATGGAACAGACAGGAGACCTCAACGTGACCGATACCATCCCTTTGGTCTCACCCAGTATCTTGCGGCAGGAATTGCCGATGACCGAAGCCGCCAACTATACCGTGGTCACCGGTCGTGAGGCGATCAAACGCATCCTGCGCCAGGAAGATCACCGGCTGCTCGTGATCGTCGGACCCTGCTCCATCCACGACACCGATGCCGCACTGGAATACGCCTGCCGCCTCAACAACCTACGGCAAGAATGCCAGGACGACCTCTGCATCGTCATGCGGACGTACTTCGAAAAACCGCGGACCACGGTGGGTTGGAAGGGGTTGATTTATGACCCTTACCTGGACGGCTCCGATGATTTGCCGGCGGGCTTGCGCCAAGCCAGACAACTGCCTCTCGAGATCAATGCTATGGGCCTGCCAGCGGGAACGGAGATGCTGGATCCGATTACGCCACAGTACCATGCGGATCTGATCAGTTGGGCGGCGATTGGGGCGCGCACGACCGAATCGCAGACACACCGGGAGATGGCCAGTGGGTTGTCCATGCCAGTCGGCTTCAAAAATAGCACGGAAGGTGTCTTGCAGGTGGCCATCGACGCCCTGGAAGCGGCACGGCACCCCCATACGTTCCTCGGCGTTGACACCGAGGGCCGCACGGCAGTGATCCGAACACAGGGCAATCCGTGGGGACATGTCGTCCTGCGCGGCGGGCATGCGCGGCCGAATTACGACTCGGATAGTATTCACACCGCGTGTGAGCAATTGCGTCAGACGGGCGTTGAGCCGTTACTCACGGTGGATTGCAGTCATGCCAATTCCCGTAAGCAACACGAAAACCAGGAAGAGGTCTGGGGTACGATCCTGCAGCAGCGCCTGGCGGGCAATACCGCCATCATGGGCCTCATGGTGGAAAGTAATCTGCACGCAGGCAACCAAAAGATTCCGGAAGCGCTAGACGAGTTGCGCTATGGCGTGTCGGTAACCGATGCATGCGTGGACTGGGAGACGACGGAGCGGATGCTGCGGCAGGCCTCCGAGGCGTTGGCCCGACGGCCTTGATGCCATATTTGTCTAGACCGGATTGATAGCCGAGACGCCGCCGCCGCGGCGTCTACCAGCAGGAGGCGGGATATGTGCAACGAGTATGGGGAGGCCGTGTACCCCTCACACCTCAATATAGTTTCGGAAGACCTTGGGAAGGCAGGCCGGTAAGAGAAATTGTACGCCGACGGTATCCTCTGCCACCCACCGCACGGCACAGGCGACCCGGATCGTGGTGTGGAACGTATCTTCGAGGGTGAAGCAGAGTTGGAGGGGATCGTCACTTTGCAGGGTATGCGCGCTGAGCAATGCACGCGTGCCCCTTCAGGCGAGAGGTTCTCGACCACGATGCCGCCGGTTTGTGCTTCATTCTGCGTATGCTGGTAATGACCTCGTAAACTGGCGAGTTTTCTTGGGTGACGCGGCGGTATGGGGTCTCGGGTATCATATGCGCCAGAGGACGACGCGGCCTGATTGGCAGTCTCATGGAGAGACGTGGCCGGGCTGCGGAGCGTCCGTAAGATCAGCAGACGGGTTTCTTTTCCAAAGCTCGCATGGGGAAGCGTAGTGGATAAGCGCTGAAAAAACCCCGACGCGGTCGCCTCATGCCCCGGAGCCAATTCCTCCTCACACACGCGGAGCGCCGTATCTAAATCCTGTTCCGGAAGTTTTTTTCCTAACACGTCAGAGATGGCCTGTCGTTTCAAGGCCGCATCGTCCTTCCTCTCTAGGGTGACGGATTAGACACAATCAGGTCTGTATCGGCACATAAGAGCATCAGCTCAAGCGGAGCGTCGTACCACGCCGTTCTTTTCTCTCTTTCGTACGGCTCCTAAGCCCGGATGGTTCTTCCTGTGCCGCGCCCCTCGAGGTGTACGCCATCCGTATAGGGTGATACACTATCAGCGGCATGACATGACCGATACCGTTTCCGCTGACTGCGTCAGGAGGCACGATGACCGCGGGAACCCACAACGCGCTCCCGGACCCGCGCAACGAGCAGGTGCTCATCTATGTGAATGGCGATCTCGTCTCCCGCGCCGAGGCGCGCATTTCGGTTTTTGACAGTGGCTTTCTCCTTGGCGATGGGGTGTGGGAGGCGGTGCGCTTGCACCATGACGTCTTCGTTTTTCTCGATGAACATCTCGATCGGCTCTTTCAAGGCGCCAAAGCGATTGCGCTCGATATCGGCATGACCCGTGCCGAGCTGACCGAGGCGCTGTACCGGACAGTGCAGGCCAACGACATGCACGATGACGTCCATGCCCGGCTCATGGTCACACGCGGCATCAAAAAGACCCCGTCGCAAGATCCACGCTTGACCCTGGGCGGACCGACGATCGTCATGATTGCGGAACACAAAGTCGCCGACCCGGACACCACCCGGCCCGGCATCCGCTTGTTTACCTCCAGCGTGCGCCGCGGCTCGCCGGATTACCTGGATCCACGTCTCAATTGTCACAGTAAGTTGCACGAAGTCATCGCGCTCGTGCAAGCGTTGCAAGCGGGCGCGGACGAGGCGCTCATGCTCGATATTCATGGCTTTGTCAGCACCTGCAACGCCACCAATTTTTTTATGGTGAAGCGGGATGAGGTCTGGACCTCGACGGGGCAGTATTGCATGAACGGGATTACCCGTGGAAAAATCATAGCCCTGTGTCCCCGGAACGATATAGATAAAGGAACGATATGAAAGCCATTCGCATACATACGTTTGGAGAACCCGAGGTCATGCAGCTTGACGAGGTGCCGGACCCGCAACCTGGAGCCGGGCAGGTGGTGGTTCGCGTCCATGCCGTGGGGGTGAATCCGGTGGAAACCTATATTCGCTCGGGAATTTACCCCAAACCACCCACGCCCTTTACGCCAGGCAATGATGGGGCGGGCGTCATCGAAGCCGTGGGGCCGGAGGTCACGGGCATCGCCGTAGGGGACCGGGTGTACATTGCCGGGGCGGCAAGTGGCACCTATGCTGAGAAGTCCTTGTGTACTGCCACAAACGTGCACCCGCTCCCAACGCAGGCGTCGTATGCGCAAGGGGCCGCGATGAACGTGCCATACAGCACGGCGTATCAGGCGTTGTTTCACCGCGCAAAAATCCGCCCGGGCGAGACGATTTTCGTGCATGGCGCCAGCGGCGGTGTGGGGATTGCCGCGGTGCAACTGGCCCGTGCCGCCGGCCTGACAGTGATCGGTACGGGCGGAACCGAGCGCGGCCGCCACCTGGTGCTCGAACAGGGGGCACATCACGTCCTGGATCACACGGCTGAGGGATATTTGGACCAGGCGCTCAGCCTCACCGAGGGCCGCGGTGTCGACGTGATTGCCGAGATGCTGGCGAACGTCAATCTCGGCAACGATCTGAACGTGTTGGCCCCCCGTGGCCGGGTGGTGGTCATCGGCAACCGTGGGCCTGGCAACCAGGGAACCGTGTCGATCAACCCTCGCGCCGCTATGGGCCGCGATGCGGCGATTATGGGCATGAGTCTGGCCAATGCCACCGCAGACGAGCGGGTTCGCCTGCATGCGGCGCTGGTCGCAGGTCTCGCCAACGGCACGTTGCAGCCGGTCATTGGGCAAGAACTCCCATTGGCTGAGGCGGCCAAAGCGCACCACGCCGTCATTGAAACGCGGGCGTACGGCAAGATCGTGCTGATTCCCTAGCGCTCGCGGAGGGCATCCATGCGAGACCAATCCAAAACAGCGTGGCATGGCCGCCATGCCGCCAAAGACCAGTTGCGATCCACCGTCTGGTCTCGGTTGAAAAACCAGGGGGCGGCGGTAGGGGAGCCTGTGGGCCACATCCCCCGCTTCGTCGGCGGCGAGGCGGCGGCGGCGCGCCTGGCGACCCTGCCGGCGTGGCAACAGGCCAGGGTCGTCAAGTGCAATCCCGATACCGCGCAAGAGCCCGTGCGCCTACGCGCGTTGCAAGAGGGCAAAATGCTCTACATGGCGGTGCCCCGCTTGACGCGGGAACGCTGCTTTGTCGCGTTGACGGCTGCGGATTTGCGGCAACAGGGTGTTACCCTCAAGGTTGCCGCCTCGAATCGCGGCGCCATGCGGCACGGGCGGCTGGTTGCCTTTGAGGAGATGCACGCCATTGATCTGGTTGTCGTGGGCTGCGTCGCCGTCTGCCGCAATGGCGGCCGCACAGGCAAGGGGGCAGGCTTTGCCGACCTCGAATTGGGGCTCCTGCGGCAATGGGGTCTGGTGCCGCCGGATACGCCGATTGTCACAACGGTGCATCCTCTACAAATAGTGGAGAATGCCGACCTCCCGATGCTGGTGCACGATTGGTCCCTCACCTACATCGTCACCCCAGACGCAGCTATCGCCATCCAAGTCGATCGCCCCCAACCGCTGGGTTTGCAATGGGAACACATTCGCCCGGAGCAATTGCAGACGATTCCGGTGCTGCGCGCCTTGCGGCCCGCCAGACCGGAAGATGGACTCTGGTGAGAATTTGGGTTAGAGATTGTAAAGCCGGACGGTGTTGTCCCACAGAATTTTCGTCTTGCTCTGCGGGCTCAACTGCAGTTGCAAAAACCGATCCATCGCCTCCGGGTATTTGGAATCGCCGTGGGGATAATCCGTCGTCGTCACCAGGCAATCATCACCAATGGCCGCGACCACATGGGTGACGAATTCCTCATCGCACTCCACGGCACAGAAGCCCTGCCGGAAAAAATACTCGGACGGCAACATGGCGAGATGCTGCATCTCCCCGTAAGGCAGACGCCATTTATAATGATCGTCCATGCGGTCGAGCCAGAACGGCAGCCAGCCGCATTGCCCCTCCAAAAAGCCAAAGCGCAACGCCGGAAAGCGCGCCATCACCCCACCCATGATAATATCCATACACGCGAGCATCTGCTCCACCGAGTGCGTCGAGATGTGGGCAATACCCATGGTGTTGAAGCGATCCGTACCGGCAGCGCGCATGCGGGAGCCCGTGGTTTCATGAAAACCCACCGGGATGTTCAGCTCCTGGCAAGTGCCCCAGAGCGGATCGTAGTAGGGATCGTGCCAGGGACGGTTGTTGAAAACATTGGGGCGCAGGAAAATCGCCTTCATCCCCAAGTCGCGCACGGCGCGCCGCGTTTCGGCCACCGCGGTGGTGACGTCATGTGGCGAAACCGCAGCAGCGCCAAATAGGCGTTGCGGATCCGCCGCCTGCATGTAGTCGTATAGCCAGTCGTTATACGCTTTGCAAACGGCGGCGGCAAAGGGGGCATCCATCGTTTCAAAAGCGATGGTATACATGCCTGAGGTCGGATAGAGCACGGCGAGGTCAAGGCCTTCCTTTTCCATGGCGATGACTTGCGACGGCGGGTCGAAATCCCGCGCGATTTCCTCGGCATAGCGCGTCGCCATGGCCTCCTCTTCAGCCTCACTCAGGGCGGGCCAATCGCCGCCCGGCATAGCTGCCATGACCTCGCCCTCGACGACCGTCCGAATGTCCCAACGCCGCTCGCTCAGCCGCCTCGGCGCCCGTTCCTTGAAGGCAGGATCGATGTAGCACTCCCACAAGTCAACCGGTTCCATGACGTGCATTTCCGCATCGATAATGCGGTATCCGTCTTTGCCCATGGTGTCGCCCTCCTGGCTGTTGTCTAAGATGTTTGGCGCCTGCCTAGCAGGTGTATGCCGGTGTTTATAACACCACCTGCCTGGCAACACCACTGTGAAGCAGCAGTCTGACGACTATGCTATGCTATGCGGAACTGCCACTAACCGTGAGTCCACGTGAAAGGAGCCTGGCGATGGGTACAGTGCGGAACTTCCTCTTCATTATGTGCGACCAGTTGCGCGCGGATTACCTCAGTTGCAACGGACATCCGACGCTCGAAACACCGCATATCGACGCCCTGGCGGCGCGGGGCGTCAATTTCACCCGCACCTATTGCCAATCACCGGTTTGCGGCCCGTCGCGCATGTCGTTCTATACCGGACGCTACATGTTCACCCATGGCGCTACCTGGAACATACAAGCTCAAGTGGTTTGGAAGGGC
>CBCXVS010000042.1:31141-34538 GCA_965178525.1 uncultured bacterium
ACCTGCGGCCGCTCGGCCTGCGCACGGTGCTCGTCGGCAAGACCCATATGCGCGCCGATGAGGAAGGCATGTTGCGGCTCCACATTACGCCGACCTCATCCCTGGGTGTCCTCGTGAGCCAGTGCGGTTTTGAGCCCTACGAGCGCGACGATGGCCTGCACCCGGACCTGAGCGCCGATCCCAATCTGGCCTACAATCGCTATCTGCGCCAGCGGGGCTATGACAGCGACAATCCCTGGCACGATTTCGCCAATTCCGTCGAAGGCCCAAACGGCGAGGTGCTGAGCGGTTGGCACATGCGAAACGTGCACCTTCCCGCCCGGGTCGCCGAAGAAGATTCCGAAACGGCGTACATGACCCATCGCGCCATGGATTTCATCCGCGAAGCCGGAAACCAGCCCTGGTGCTTGCATCTCAGCTACATCAAACCGCACTGGCCCTATATTGCTCCGGCGCCCTATCGCGACATGTACGGGGCGCAACACGTCCAGCCCGCCAATCGGCAGCCGCAGGAACGGGATCAACCCCATCCGGTGGTCGCTGCCTTTATGCGGCATGAAGAGAGCCGGAACTTTCAACGCGACGAAGTCCGGCGCCACGTCATCCCGGCCTACATGGCGCTGGTGAAGCAGATCGACGATCATATGGGCCGTCTGATTCGATTTCTCGACGATCAGGGTCGGCTGCACGACACGATGATTGTCTTTACCAGTGATCACGGGGATTATCTGGGTGACCACTGGCTCGGCGAAAAGGAGCTGTTCCACGAGGCCAGCGCCTGCATTCCGCTGATCGTGTACGACCCGGACCCGTCTGCAGACCGCACGCGGGGCACGGCCGAGAGCCGCCTGGTGGAAGCCATCGACGTCCTGCCCACCTTTCTCGATGCGCTCGGCGCGGACGTGTACCCGCATCGCCTGGAAGGCCGCTCTCTGCTGCCGCTGCTGCGCCCCAATGGTAGTGGAATCGCCTGGCGTGACGCCGCCTTTAGCGAACTCGACTACGCCTTTCGCCCAGCGCGTCCAGACCTCGGACTTGCCCCACACGATGCCCGCGCCTTCATGATCCGCACGGCGGATTGGAAGTACATCCACTACGAGCATTTTCGCCCGCAGTTGTTCGACCTCAACGCCGACCCGCAGGAATGTAGCGATCTGGGCGCAAGTCCTGCACACGCCGAGGTCCGAGCCGAGCTGCATGAACGGCTCTTTACCTGGCTCCGCACCCGGCGCACCCGCACCACGCTTGCGGATGACACGGTCGCTCAGCGCACGGCCAACACGAAACAGCGGGGGATTCTCATCGGGGTGTGGTAGGTGGTATAAGGGACGGCGTGTAACAAAACGCGTCGCATCGACGTGGGCGGACCATATGCAAGAATGAATGAGCCATCGCCTGCTATGCAAGTCTCACGCCATTAGACCGAGACAGTTCCGCTAATAGGTCACGAAGTGATGTGAGAAACATTTTGATATTGTTGAGTGTGACAAGTGTTTTCACCATCACGGATGCGGATTGAATCCGTAATAAAGCTACCGTCGATACACACTATGCAACAACCTGCCGTTACGAACCGGCTCTGGCCTGGTGGCGCTCCCTTGGCACAACGTGCGAAGAAAAGTTGCCATAGAAAAAAGACAGTTCGAACACATCCGTGGTGATGACTGCTGGCTGCTGGTGCTTCCCCATCCCAAGAGAGACGCCTACAAGTTCCGCATCCAATTGACTCAGATCGCCGCCGTCATCGAACTGCTCCAACACGACCTGTGGCAATCCTCAAACATTAACCGATAGGCACACTTCTCTCCTTGGGGTTCATAGATACACGAAATGATGATCTCTTTGCCGTCTTTGGCTGACGTCACGGCTGTCACAATCGATGCTGCGTCACCCAGCCCAAGGGATTGGTAATCCATGAAAAACGCCTTATGTCTTGTATGATACGACGCCACATATCAAGTGTTTAGGCTGATTCGGCTAATAGTAAGCAGGATGTGTGCTTTCCCTGCTAACCACCAACCACTAACGGTCAACTACTCATAGAGGCCCAATCGCCCAGACATAGATGGCAATGTCCTTCTCAATCAGCAAATCGTCCAATTCTGGGTTGACTAGATCGAGGACTTCAAAAGCATCGTTCGTGGAAACATGGACGTCAATAATCGTGCCACGATATGTTGGGTGGGAACAGACATCGAAGGTCGCCTCCGGAAATTTAGCGCGGATTTTGGCAAAGATTTGTTCCACTAAACTCCAGATAGATGCATCCTGTATCTTGAGGAGATCAACATTCATGTCAGGTTCTCCTGTACCGCCTGGACGGAGGAGCGCCACCATAGCGGCCGGGGAACAAAGACAGCTATGACGCAAAGTTACCATCGCCGTCGCCTAGCAGGATTGAGACGTTGTTGGACTCAGCATTAGCGGTGAGCAGATCCAGGGTGCCATCACCGTTGATATCTGCCACGACCACGTCGTGAGGGCGACGCCCCACAGGAAAGGCCTGTGCACGGTCAAATGTGCCATCAGGGCGTCTTGGTAGAAATGAGACGTCGTTGGAGTCGGTGTTGGCAGTAACGAGCTCTAGAACGCTATCGCTAATGAGATTACCCACCGCCACGGAGCGAGGACCGGCGCCGACGGCGAAGCGTTGCTGAGAGGCAAAGGTGCTGTCATTGCTGCTAAGCAGAAGCGAGATGTCGTTGGAGACTGAATTGGCGGTAACGAGATCCGGAATACCGTCTTGGTCAAAGTCCGCGACCGCTACAGCTTGGGGACTACAGCCCACGGCGAAGCGTAGCTGCGGGATAAAGGTGCCATCACCACGGTTCAGTAGGAGGGAGACATCGTTGCCGTCGGGGTTGGCGGTGCAGTCGACCTCGGAGTTAGAGTCAGGACCGGCGTTGGCCGTCACCAGGTCCGGGATACCGTCGCCAGTGATATCCGCTACCTCCACGTCGCGAGGGCTGAAGCCCACAGGAAAAGGTTGCGCAGGGGAAAAGGCGCCAGTTCCGTCGCCTAGCAGCAAGGCAACACTGTTGGAGTCTGCGTTAGCCGTGACCAGGTCTAAGAAGTCGTCATTGTTAATATTTGCTATCATCACAGAATGTGGACTAGAGCCTTCGCCTACAGAAAGGCGCTGCTGGGGATCAAACGTTCTACCGTCTCGGCCTAGTAAGAGTGAGACGTCGTCGGAAGCAGCGTTGGCCGTCACTAGGTCCATGGTACCATCCCGATTAAAGTCCGCTACTGCCAAGGCACGAGGGTCGCGCCCCACACCGACACCTTGAGCAGCCGGGAACATACCATCGCCACGTCCCTCTAGACCGAAGTTCCCCTGGCAGAATAGGCGGAGGGTTAAGTAGATCAACAGGTTAGCCCAATTCAAAAGTCCATT
>CBCXVS010000043.1:0-34521 GCA_965178525.1 uncultured bacterium
TGGGCATCTGGGCTGGGCTAGGGAACCTGATCTTATGCTATTGAGGAACAACTCTATTATTGAAAAACTCTTTGCCATACCCGGCTTGGGAAGTTATGGCATTGATGCCATTGCCAACCGCGACTACACCTAGGTGCAAGGGTTGATTTTGATCTCCGCTTCGGTTTTTGTCGCGGCCAATCGGTGTGTGGATTTCATGTACTGCTTTCTGGATCCGCGCATTCGCTATGGCAAAGCCTGCTCCCATGCAAGACGCGTATGGGACCGTGGGTTGAGTTGGCTCTCATAGCACGGAATGATCAAGCGCTTTTCGGCGTCGCGATTGGGCTCGGCACGCCAGCGGCGCGTGCGTGCCAGGTGGTTTGCTGCTTGCACGCACGCGCTTGTCGACCTATGATAGCGGCAAAATGTCTACAATCGTTCCAAGCTCGTATCGCATTTTCCTGCTCGGCGTGTTGTCGGCGATGGAGGTCGGAAAACCGCATGAAATACGATGTCATTATCGTGGGGGCTGGCTCCGCTGGGTGTGTGCTTGCCGCTCGGTTCTCGGAACAGGCCGGACGGTGTCGGTGTTACTTCTGGAAGCGGGAGCTGATTATCCCAACCTCTTGGATGTCCGTTCGAGGGGTTGGACAACATTAAAGGCACCGTCTTCTGTAGGAGCTTGAATCAAAACGATTTTGTATTGGTACTTCACTAAAGGGGAAAAAATGGAAGCCACCGCGATTTCTCATATCGCGATTTGCACCCGAGATATGGAAAAGTCCCTGGCCTTCTACCGTGATACATTGGGTATGCAGGTCCTCTTTGACGGACAGACCAGCCCCACGGAAGGCGGGCGGCCACACAACTACCAACAGGCACGCCAAAGCCGCAGACGGATCAGCCTGGCTTTTGGTCAGAGCGCAAAGCCAACGCTTACGATCACCAGTCACCCTGGAGAGGAGATCGCCGGTGCACCGCTGAAGTTGGACCAACTCGGTATTACGCACTTCTCCTTTACAGTGCCAAACGCTGAGGCGTTGTTAGATGAGTTACTGGCCAAAGGTGTACAACTGGCCGGACCACGAGAAGCATTCGTCAACGCTGCGGGCCGGATTCGTACGTTCTATGTGTATGACCCAGACGGCATTATCATCCAGTTTGACAGTGGTCTCAACGAGGGCTAAACTATCCTTTCGCTTCTCTTGTTTCCCTTGGAGGGTGCAGAGAAGAGATGGACCCAGAGCTGAGGTCTCGATAAACGGAGGCATACCGATGAACGCCATTCAAGCGGTTGTTTCGGATCCCCAAATTCCTGAACGTCTTGCCCTACGTGACGTTGAACCGCCTGTGCCAGATCCCTCCGAAGCCGTCGTGCGCGTCGCGGCTATTTCGCTCAATCGTGGCGAGACGCGCCGAGCGTTGCAGAGCGACACGGCTTGGCGGCCGGGGTGGGATGTGGCCGGTACAATCGAACAGCCTGCTGCGGACGGCTCCGGCCCTCAAGCTGGCGCTCGCGTGGTTGGCCTGTTGCGCACGGACGCCTGGGCGCAGCAGGTGGCCGTGCCCACCAATGCGCTGGCCGTGCTTCCTGAGGCCGTTAGCTTTGTCCAAGCCGCCACGCTGCCAGTGGCGGGCCTGACGGCTTTGTATGCCTTGCAAAAAGGGGGGCACGCTCTTGCACCGCGCCGTGTTAGTAACGGGCGCAACGGGTGGCGTGGGGGATTTTGCGCTGCAATTGGCCAGCCGCTCTGGCGCCCATGTGGTGGCCCATGTCCGCCGCAGCGAGCAAATCGCCGAAGTCAAGCAGGCCGGGGCGGCGGAGGTGATGGTGGGGGCCGATTTGTCGGAAGCCCCCAGCGCCGGCCCGTACGATCTCATTATCGACTCGGTCGGTGGCAAGACGTTGGCGACGGCGCTGGGTCAGCTCGCTACCGGCGGTGTCTGCGTTGCGCTCGGGGTTTCAGCCGGTGCTGAAGTGACGTTCGATGCGGCTCAATTTTTTCGCACCGGCCGCACGAGTTTGT
Source organism: uncultured bacterium (assembly GCA_965178525.1). Taxonomy (GTDB): domain Bacteria; phylum Tectomicrobia; class Entotheonellia; order Entotheonellales; family Entotheonellaceae; genus CBCXVS01. Next base: position 2,010 of record CBCXVS010000043.1, read on the forward strand.
ATGGCTTCATCCTGTTTGAGGAATTTGGTAACGAGCCCGCCTCGGTTGGATTGTTGCGTCTCGCTACTTTGGTCGCGACGGGGGCGCTGCAGCCCCGCATTTGTGTAGAAGCGCCTTGGACTGAGATTGCCGATGTGGCACAGCAGCTCATCAGCCGACGTTTTCCCGGGAAAGCCGTGCTGCATGTCTCTGCGTCTAGGGGCGTCTAGGGGCTGCAAACGCGGTCCGGAAATGATGAAAAAGGGAATCCCCGCGAAAGACGCGAAGGAACACGAAGAGAAGTGGATGTTGCATAGGAGGGTGGAGACATGGAATTCGGCTTTGGACTACCGACACGTGGCCCGTTATCATCCCCTGAGCACCTGGTGACGCTGGCCCAGCGCGGTGAGGAGATGGGCTTCAACATCATCAGCGTCAGCGATCATGTGGTCATCCCGAGACGCATTGCGTCGCGCTACCCGTACAGCGAGACCGGCGCGTTCGCCGGTGGGGATTCGGGCGCCTGCCTGGAGCAACTGACCACCCTGAGTTTTCTCGCTCAGGCAACCTCATCGGCTCGGCTCCTTACATCGGTCATGGTGTTGCCGCATCGCAGTCCGGTGCTCACCGCCAAGATGCTGGCTTCGATTGATGTCCTGTCGAGGGGGCGACTCAATGTCGGGTGCGGCGTGGGGTGGATGCGCGAAGAATTCGAGGCCATTGGGGCGCCGCCCTATGACGAGCGTGGCGCGGTTGGTGACGAATATATCCGCGCGTTCAAGGAACTGTGGAGCAGCGACAATCCGTCCTTCGACGGAAAATACTGCCGCTTTTCTGATATTTCCTTCTTACCCAAACCCGTACAACAGCCCCATCCCCCGATCTGGGTGGGTGGTGAAAGCCCGCCAGCTCTACGGCGGGCCGCTCGATTGGGCGATGTTTGGTACCCGATTGGTAACAACCCTCGCTTTACAGTGGGGACGCCAGCGGAATACCAGGACGCCGTCACGCGCCTGCGGCGTTCCGCTGAGGAAGCGGGGCGAGATGCGTCGATGCTTGGTCTGGCCTACAGCGCCAGTTGGCTCAACGACCGTGAAGCGCAAATCCTTCCTAACGGTGAGCGTCGGCTCTTGACGGGCGCCCCGGATCAGGTCGCAGGTGATATCAAAGCCTTTGCAGACATCGGCGTGCGCCACTTCATGTTCAACTTTCAAAGCGATACGGTTGAGGCGACGTTGGCGCGCATGGAGCGCTTTGCGACTGGCCGAATCCGTGGCAGCGTGTAGCCAAGCGTCGGATGCCGACTTGCAGAGACACTGACCCTTTGGTAGAGTATCTGCAGAAAATGAGCGCTCATGCGGTCGGATTGGAGTAAGAGCAAGTATGGCGGACACCGAGTTCCTAGAGCAACTGCGGCACGAATTGCCGAGACTCCTACGAGACCACCCCGAGGTACGACATGAAGTGTGGGGTCTCATGCTGGATACCTTTCCCTCGCGACAGGAGTTTGTGACCTTGCTAGAGGAATTACGTACCCAGCGTGAGGAGACCAACCGGCGCTTCACAGAGCTGCGCGATGACATGAATCAGCGCTTTGAGGCGGTTGATCGGCGCTTCACAGAGCTGCGCGACGACATGAATCAGCGCTTTGAGGCGGTCGATCAGCGCTTTGAGGCGGTCGATCAGCGCTTTGAGGCGGTCGATCAGCGCTTCGAAGAAGTCATCGCGGAGTTGTATGGCCAGAGACAAGGGATACGAGAGATGAATGTGCACCTGTCGGCCCTTGGCGGTCGGGTCGGCTTTGGATTGGAGCACATGGTACGCGGCGTTGTCGAGGAATTTGCGGGGCATACGTTTCCTTTTGCGGAGCGCCTGATCTTGCGGGATGAGACGGGCTCTGTCTATGGGGTGCCGGATGCTGAGGTCGAGTTCGATCTCTATGCGCACAATGGCATGGCGTATCTCGTAGAAGTCAAATCTTATCTCAAGACCTCGGATGTCTTGATGTTTTATCGCAAGGTGCAATTCGCGGAAGCGCAGCTAGGACGGCAGATCATTCCCCTGGTGCTGGCGCTGAGCATGGAAGCCAAAGCCGAACGCAAGATGCGTGAACTTGGCCTGCAGTACCGGGTGCGCTCGACGATGGGATGATCCGGCGGGCGCTCCAGGAGGCCCCGGGTCGAAACCTGAGCGCCGCGCAAGGGGGCCAACCTATCTGCAAAGCGCTTCTACACACTTCCCAAACCTTGAAGCACGGACTGCAGTGGCGAGACGGTGCCCAGCGCACTGCGATCAATACTCTGAATAGTGGGACGGCCGCATCGGAACATAGCCAAGACGGCGCGGACCCCCGCCTCTCCATCGACCGCGAGGCCCCAGAACAAGGGGCGTCCAATCAGGACGGCCCGGGCGCCTAATGCCAACGCTTTGAAGACGTCCGTGCCCCGCCGGATGCCGCCATCCAGGTAGACCTCGGTCTGACCATCCACCGCCTCCACCACTTCCGGCAACACCTCGATACTGGCAAACGTGGTGTCGAGTTGGCGCGCCCCATGATTCGACACGATCACCGCTTTTACACCATGTTCAACGCACAACCGGGCGTCTTCTGCCGTCATAATACCCTTGACCACGAGGGGCAGTGGTGTTTGCGTCGCCAGCCAGTCCAGCTGCGACCAAGTGGCGGCGCGATCGATCAGGGTATTGACTCCGCGTGGGGCATCCGAGCTCATGCCCCACGTATAATCCGGCACTTCTAGCCCTTCGTAGTTGGGAGACGATGGACTGGAGTAATTGTTGCGGATATTGCGCTCACGCTTGGCTCGCACCGTGGAGTCCAGTGTCAGACAGAGCGCGCTATAGCCCGCCTCCTGGGCGCGGTGGGCCATGCGTTGGGTCAAGCTTTGATCCCGGTAGAGGTATTGTTGGAACCAGATGCGGCCCGTCGCCGCCTCGGCCACCTCTTCCAGCCGATAGGTTGACCCCGAGCTGAGAAGCAGCACCGTCTCCATGGCGCCGGCGGCGCGGACCGTGGCCAATTCTCCATCTGGGTGGGCGCGGCCATGACCCCCTGACGGGTCCGTCAGGACGGGAAAGGCAATGGGCTGGCCGAGTACAGTCGTTGATAGATCGGGTTGGCTAATGTCCACGAGCATGCGGGGCCGGAGCATAATCGCCTCAAAGGCAGCGCGGGTCCGGCGCAGGGTGATCTCATCCGTGGTGCCGCCCGCGATAAAGTCGTATTCCGCGGTTGGGAGCTTTTCTTTGGCGATCGCTTCATACTCAAAGATGTCGATGGGACCGACAGTCATGGTCTTCCTTTCTTCTTTCAGTTCAGCAGACAAGCAATGCATCGAATTTCACCGAACTCGCGTTCAATGTGGCGCCATGAATCGCCGCCTCAATGGTGGGTTGGAGCGTGTATGATCTCAGGCTGTGACAGCTCCGGTTTCCGTTCCTGTTGGGGTATGAGTTCGGCGTAGCGGCCGAGTTTCCGATCGTACTGGTGGTGGTAAAATGCAGGAACGACGTCGGAACGACCCTCATGAAACGCTCTGAACTGCGAATCCGTCTGCAGCATCTTTTGTAACTGGCGAAATGCGGCAAGGTCCTGTCGCATTGAAAACGTCCGCAGGGCGTGTAGGATCCTCAGACCCCAGGACGTGGTCGACGCCAGACGCCGCGTCAACAGTTTCGCCGATGTCATGACGCTGTAGATCTCGATGAGCTTGCTGTAATACGCCACGGGATCATAATGCTGCAACGTCGTTACCAAGTATGGTGTATAGTAAAAGCTAAAGGGCATGGACCGCAAGATGCGCTCTTCGGCCAAGCAGCTGTCATACAGCGGCGTGCCGCCAAAAGGGACCGGAATGTTGACCGTCGGCCACACGAAGGGGAGGCGGCGTATGAATTCTTTGGTCAACTCGACAGGCGTATCGCCCTGGTCGACGTCGCACCCGAAGATGAAGTTCGCTTGTAGACCCGAGACGTACTGGTGCAGAAGCTCAAAGTGGTCTACGAGCTGCTTGAGTTTCTGCTCGCCCGTTTCTTGGCCCACGCCAGCTTTGTTGGAATAGCCCGCCCATGATTCCACCCCAGGGGCAACGTAGAGGCAATTGGTGTCCTGCAAACGCTGCAACCGTGGACCCCGCAGAATCGAGAGGGAACTCTCCATCAGGTAGGGGCTACGGGCGGCAGGGGCGATGGTCTCGAGGCTGTCCAAGACCTGATCGAACTTCACCCCAAAGTTGGGGTCATGAAAGGCGACCATAACGTTGGGGAGATGGGTGGAGAGATAGCGTAGGTCAACGTCGAGCTGTTCCCGGGGCAGCGAGATGTAGGGGGTGTTCCAGTCGACACAGAAGTTGCAGGTGTAGGGACAGCCGACGCTAGCTAAGATGGGGACGGTTGCCAGTACCGCGGGTTTGCCACGTGTAAAGGTTGCGGTGGTAATCTCCGGCAGGCGCTCTTCGACGCTTGGCGGCTCTGTGAGCGCGTGCCCGCTGCTGACGATGGTTTGGCGATTGCAGGCGCCACGTAGTATCTCGGCAACGAGCGCTTTGTCGCAATCTTGGACCACCCAGTCGAAAAAGCGCAGGCAGTCTTCGGGAAAGGACTTGGCGTGGGGGCCTCCGATGACCGTGAGCGTCTGCTCCATGCGGTAGAGCTTGGCGAGGGCGTAGGCCAGGGCGCTGGACTGCGTATAGGTCGAGAGAAACACGATGTCGAGGTCGGCCGGCAGCAAGCGCTTGGGGTCGCGCTGGCCGTAATAGGTGGCATAGAACACTTGGTGTCCCAAGTGGCGACACCAGACGGCCACCGCTTGGGGCGCAATGCTGTAGTACGACCGGCGGACGGGAGCGTAGGCACGCTCGGACCCGTTCCTGGAAGTTGTGTCTATAAGTAACTCCATGATACCCACGCGCATAATATAAGCTCCCTTGCAGCGGGTAGCAGTCAGGGTTGGTAGCTCTCACGCTCCCTCCCGGCGGGGATAGATAACGCGCGAGGGGTATTGCCCTGGCCAGAGTGGTGAGTAGGAAGTGCGGTGTGCGGCGTGTCCTCAGACATCGTACACGGTATCGAGATCTTAGGTATGTGATCAGCCCCCTGTACCGTCGGGCTCATAAGAGGTACAAATGCAATGGTCCCATCGGTGCGGAACAGGGCTCGAATGGCCTCGTCAGGGGTGCGGAACAGCAGACTTCCCACTATGGTGTTGGCGGACATCCGTGTCTCCTTCCGGCACATGCCTTGCAAATGCGCACCATATTTCCATCTTGCCTGCACCGGCACGGGCAAAGGCGCCAACAATGAGCTAACATGCGAATGAGCACTCAGCTCTGTGGTTCTCACTCAGGAAGAAACGAGGTATGACCTGCGCCATTTCAGGAGAAAGAGCTCAATACCTGTACATAGTACGAGGACCATTATAATCGAGAGGCTTTGTTTCTGCTACAACAATTTTACAAAACACGGGGATGATACTGGCCGAGATCATCATCTCATGACGCGTCAATCTGTCAGCCAGGGAGCCGCGAGCCTTGCGGCTTCGCTGTACACCAGGCGTACAGGGAGGTTGTGCACCTGGGCCAGATGCTTGCAGGCGTCGTATTCCGGAGCGGCTTGGATGATGCGGCCATCCAACACGCCGCATTTCACCGGAATGACGCCATAGCGTGTTTCAACATCTCGCCAGAAACGGTCGAGCTTCCGGCGCCATACGTCATATATCCGTACGCCAAAGGTTGAGGTTTCCTGCAAAATTAGGTTGGATAAGGTCGAAACCTGGGTCATGGGAGATAACACGGTTAGTTTATTGGCGGGTCGATTTTTTTTCATCAATAGCGGGGTAAGGGTAACGTCCAGAGCACCTTGGGCAAAGAGCCGGGCGTAGATGTCCTCGTAGAATTCTGGGTTCATATCATCGATATTGGCTTCAAGGACGGCTATCCGATCACTCATCGCCTCGCCTGCGAGATCACCTAAGAGAACCTGCAGGCCCCGTGGCGGATGGGTCGAGTCGTCTGCAGAGGCGCCATAACCGGTGTGGGAGATGGCCATGTTCGGTAAGGGGCCAAACTGGGTGGCGAGAGCGGTCAGAATCGCCGCCCCCTCTACGGTTGTCAGTTCTCCGGAGGCTGTATCGCCATACACGGGAACATGGCGCACGAGTTCTGCCGTCAAGGGACGTGGCACGGGGGCGCGGCTGTTTGCCCCCTCAACATAGCCTGAGCCCAGATTGAGCGGTGCTGCATGACACACCGCCACCGCCAAGTCTTCGAGGGCCAGAGCGACGCCACTGCCCATGTAGAGGAGATCAGGCCACCATGGGGCGGAGAGCGACGGCACCACCTCCTGTGGACCCTGGAGCCGGTCAACGGCGTCCGCAACCCGTGTGAGGATGGCGAGCAAGCGCTGCCGCACGCCGTTAGACACATCACTCTGGCGAATCGTGTCGCATAAGGTCGGGTAGGTCTGACGTGTCAGGAACGTCATGCTTTTCGGAGCGATCATGGTCACTTGGGTGGCCGTGTAGTCAGACAGCGTAACCCGTTGGCGCAAGATCTCTGCAGCGGGGAAGGAAAGCCGGCGCCATCCGTCTTGAATCACGTCTAAAGAGGCGCCAGCGTCAAGCAAAGCGCCGAGCAGCGCGGGACCGCTCACACCGGCAAACCCCTGAACATAGGCGACACGCATGCTTAGGCTTCCTGTGATGAAGCGAGGGAGGAAGAAGTGGGCGTTTCGCCGATGAGATTGATGGTATGGGCCATATAACCGGCGCCGAAACCATTATCGATGTTGACCACGGCCACCCCGGCGGCGCAACTGTTCAACATGGCGAGCAAGGCCGCCAGGCCACCAAAATTCGCGCCGTAGCCGACGCTGGTTGGCACGGCAATCACCGGTTTGTCGACCAGGCCGCCCACCACACTTGCCAGCGCCCCCTCCATGCCGGCGACCACTACAATGACCCGAGCAGCAAACAGCAGCTCCTGCGTGTCGAGGAGGCGGTGGAGTCCGGCCACGCCAACGTCGTAGACGGTTTCAACCGTACTCCCTAATGCCCGTGCCGTGACGACGGCTTCTTCCGCCACAGGCATGTCGGAAGTGCCTGCCGCCGCCACGAGGACCGTGCCCGCAGTGGGAGGACGGTCTTCTTGCCGAACCTCCACGATGCGTGCGACGGGATGATACGTCGCCTGCGGGGACAGCGTCAGTAGCGCCTCGGCTGCTTCCTGAGAGATACGCGTGGCCAGGAGATTGCTCTGCCGGTGCAGAATCCGTTCGCCAATATAGCGAATCTGCTCGACGGTTTTTCCCTCGCAATAAATGACTTCCGGTACGCCTTGCCGTAGGCTCCGGTGGTGATCGATGCGGGCAAAGCCGATATCCTCATACGGCAAGAAGCGGAGCTGCTCGATGCCCTCTTGTGGCGTCACGGCGCCCGCCGCAATATCTGTCAGCAGGGTTTCCAATTGTGCCCGATTCACTTTCGCCGTCCTTACCTCTCCGCGCCTTATGGTTTAACGATCCTCTTGTTTGAGGGTGCGGGTCATGAGTTCCGTTACTGCGGCCTGAGGTTCGATCTGGCCATGCAGCAAAGCATGTACCCGTTCGGCAATCGGCATCTCTACCCGATATTTCTGGCCTAGCGCCACAGCTGAACCGGTTGTCGTGACGCCCTCGGCCACGGCTCGCATATTCTGCAAAATCTCGTCGAGTTTTTTGCCCTGGCCCAGTTGCACCCCAACGGTGTGATTCCGGCTCAGATCGCCTGTGCAAGTCAGGACGAGGTCTCCCATGCCGGAGAGGCCGGCAAAGGTTGGCGCTTTGGCGCCCATGGCAACGCCGAGCTGCGCCATTTCCGCCAGTCCCCGGGTAATCAAGGCGGTGCGAGCATTATACCCGAACTGCAACCCATCGCACACGCCTGCGGCCAAAGCCATGACATTTTTTAGTGCCCCGCCGAGTTCAACCCCCAACACGTCCGTATTGGTATAGACGCGAAACACCGGCGTGCTGAACAACGTCTGGACCTCCTGTGCCACCGCTTCGGTATCTGCAGCCGCGACGACCGCCGAGGGCACGTGCTGACTCACCTCACGTGCAAACGTGGGACCTGACAGCGCGGCAATATCGACCTGCTTGGCCGGCGGGATGACGTCCTGCAACACGCGTGACATGGTCAGGAGTGACGCCGCATCGATGCCCTTGGTGGCGCTGACAACGAGTGCGCCGGTTGGCAGTAAAGGGCCGAATTGACGCCACACGCTTCGCGCGGTATGGGACGGCACCACGGAGATAAACGTACCGGCATCGTGTAGCGTCTCGGTAAAATCCGAACTTGACTGCACCTGCGGATGCACCGATACACCGGGCAGATAGAGGTCATTCTCATGCTCCCGGTTCATGCGCTCAGCGAGATCCGGCTCGTAGACCCAGAGGTTGATTGGCCATCCTTTGCTTGCCAGTAAGTTAGCCAGCGTCGTTCCCCACGCGCCAGCGCCGATGACGGCGAGACGTAACCCTGTGGCACGTTGTGTCATAGATGGTTCCTCATAGCAAAAGACTGAGGAGCAGGGCTCCCTTTCAGAAGCCGTTGTCAATCGGTACCTACTCCAAAGTATACACTCTGCGGGCCATGCGTAACTCACAACGTCGGGTCATCAGTCGCCCAGCCTTGGGCTCGGCGTACCGCTTCTTGCCATCTCTGATACAAGTGTTGCCCGCGTTCGGCAGCCATCTGTGGCGTGTAAGCACGCGCCGGCTGCCAATGCGCCGTGATCTGGTCGACACTATCCCAATAGCCGACGGCCAGCCCGGCGAGATAGGCCGCGCCCAAGGCCGTGGTTTCCACGACGTGCGGACGTTGTACCGGCACTTGCAGGATATCACTCTGAAATTGCATCGCCAGGTCGTTCACGGCAGCGCCACCATCGGCGCGGACCACGGGCACGGCCACACCGGCGGCCTCGACCATGCAGTCGATGACATCTCGGGTTTGATACGCCATGGCCTCCAGCGCGGCGCGCACGATGTGGGCACGGGTTGTCCCACGCGTCAGACCGACCAGCGTGCCGCGGGCATACATATCCCAATGCGGCGAGCCCAAACCCGTAAATGCTGGGACAAAATAGACGCCATCGGTGTCGGGCACACTCGCGGCAAGTGCTTCGCTTTCTTCCGCGCTCGCAATGATCTGCAGCTCATCCCGCAACTACTGCATCGTGGCGCCGGTCACAAAGATACTACCCTCAAGCGCGTAGCTGACGCCGCCATCGAGGCCCCAGGCAATCGTTGTGAGCAGACTTGGTGATGGGCCAATCGGGTGCTCGCTGGTCTGCATGAGCACGAACGACCCCGTTCCGTACGTGTTTTTCACCATGCCCGGCCGCACACACGCCTGCCCGAACAAGGCGCCCTGCTGATCCCCAATCACGCCACCGATCGGCAGCGCGGTTCCGCCGAAAAGCGCGGCCGCCGTAGCGCCGAATAGACCACTGGAATCCCGTACGTCAGGCAGCAAGCTCTCAGGAATGCTGAGGCCCCGGAGAATCTCGGCGTCCCACTCCCAGGCCCGAATATTGTACAGCATGGTGCGGGCGGCATTCGAGACGTCCGTACAATGCAGCGCACCGCCGCTGAGTTGATACAATAACCACGTATCGACCGTACCGAACGCCAGTTGCCCTTGTTCTGCGCGCAGCCGGGCGCCCGGGACATTTTCCAGCAGCCATTGGACTTTGGTGGCGGAAAAATAGGCATCCAATACCAACCCGGTGCGCTGACGAATTTCCGGCTCCCAACCCTGCGCCCGCAGCGTTTCCACCAACGGCGCTGTACGGCGGCACTGCCAGACGATGGCGGGGTAAATCGGCTCGCCACTGGCCCGATCCCAGATGAGCGTCGTTTCCCGCTGATTCGTCACGCCAATACTTGCCACCTGTTGCGGTGTGATGCCAGCCCGTTGGAGCACCTGCTGCGCCACAGTCAGTTGGGAGTGCCAGATGTCCCGAGGATCATGTTCGACCCAACCGGGTTGCGGATAGTGCTGTGCAAACGGCTGATTGACTTGGGCGGCCACCGACCCGGCGTGATCGAAGAGAATGGCCCGGGAACTGCTGGTGCCTTGGTCCAGAGCGAGAATATATGTGTCTGTCATACCTCTGCAACACCATCCGAAAAGGTTACGAGACCGTCGCGTAGACGCGAATACTGATTTCTTTATCGGGCAAGTGATTAGGAAACGGCCCATAGGGAGCCGCCCGCTTGACGGCGTTGAGGAGGGCCTGGTCGACGACGTCATACCCCGATGAACGCAGCAGCACCGCCTCGGATAATTGGCCATTACGCTGGATGGTAAACCCGACAATCGGCGTACCGATGCGTCCCTGATGCGGCGAAAAAAACGGGATCGAAAACACGAGTTCGATTTTCCGTTTGACGCCGATTAGATAGGAAAAATGCTTCAACCCGAACGCATCAATGGAGCGGAATTTGCCCCCACCGTTGTTGCTGGAGCCTTCACCCGGTTGCTCCGCTCCCTGCTCATAAACGCCTGGCGCATCAAACGTCGGGAGGGGCAGGGCGCGCTGCAAGCGGGCAAAATGCTCCTCCATGGCTTGCTTTCTCGCCTGCTCGGATTCTTCACGTTGTCGTTGCAACATGGCCACTTCTTGCTCCGACGTGATGCGAAAACGGCGCTCCTCCGGTTCTGGCCTCTGCTCGCGTGGTTTGTCCCGGCGCGAAGGCTCTGGCACCGTACCTTTAGACACCTTCGGCTGCTGCTTCGGCGCGTGCGGCTTGCGGGGTGCCGGCCGCACGCGTGCCTGCCGCTTGGGTGCGGATGGCGTTGGCGGAGGCGCTGCGGCCTGTGGCGCGGGCGGCTTCGATTGACTGTAGCGTTCCGGCAGGTTTAACTCCGGCGGCAACTGTGGCGGCTTTTGACCGGACGGTTTCCGCGTGCCAGCGTCTCCTGGGCCAATATCCTGGGCTCGGCTGTCATAGCGTGACACGATCCGTGCCTCATCCGGCCGGGCTTCCACCTTGGGTTTGGGCAACTCTGCCAGCACGCCCCCGGGTTTCCCCTTCGGCGGCTTTTTCGGTTTGGGCCGCTCTGCTGCTGGTGGCTTTGGCGGCTGTCCGGGCACCGACGGGGAAGGCGGATTGAGTACTCGGATCGCAACCGGGGCCAGGGTCACCGGCTCATGAGACGGCAGCCAGTGCAGCAGCCAGAAGAGCAGGATATGGAGCAGGATGGATATGAGGATGTAGTACCGCAGACGCGATCTCTTCATGGCAGCTCATGCTGCGACAGCCGTTCTTGCTCATATCCGGCACGGCAACGGCACATGCAAGCATGGCCTCTCACATACTGCGTCGTGTCGGAGGCAGGCGTCGCATCATTCCTTCATACTGCGTCCTCGCCGCGTTCACCGGTGCGAATCCGGACGGTCTCGGCCACGGGAAGCACAAAAATCTTGCCATCTCCGATACGGCCCGTGTGCGCCTCGGTCATGATCGCATCAATGATTTCTTCCACTTGATCGTCGGGAGCGAGAATTTCCAATTTGTTCTTCGGAAGAAAGTCGACGACGTATTCCGAGCCTCGATACAGCTCCTTGTGGCCTTTTTGGCGTCCAAAACCCTTGACATCGGTGACCGTCAGTCCTTGCACGCCAATGGCGTGGAGACGGGCTTTCACCACATCCAGCTTGAACGGCTTAATAATCGCCACGATGCGTTTCATCATCGCCTGCATCCTTCTAGCGCCTGAGCATAGCCACCTGACATATCCGGACAAAATCAGCTGCATCATGATTCCCTGGGCAAGATATCGAAAAATGGGTTCGGAAGATCGACGGTCAGGATGTCAAGTGCTGCATAGCCCGATAGCCAATATCTCTACGGTAGTGCACGCCTGGCCAATGGATCTGACTCACGGCCTGATAGACATTCTCGATTGCCGTCGCGATGGATGCCCCACGAGCCGTCACGCCGACCACACGTCCCCCGTCTGTCATGGTCTGGCCGCCGTGTAAAGTCGTTCCGGCATGAAATACCCACGTATTGTCTAACCGGGCTGCCGCCTCCAAGCCCGTGATGGGACGGTCCTTGTCATAGGCGTCCGGGTAGCCTTCGGAGGCCATGACCACGCACATCGCGGCCTCCGGTGTACACGTGATATGCGGTCCCGGCAAGCGGCCCTGAGCGGCGCCGTGCAGCCATGGCAAGAGATCCTCGGCAAGACGCACCAATAGGGGCTGTGCTTCCGGGTCGCCAAAACGCACGTTAAATTCGACGACGTATGGATCGTCTGCCACGATCATCAAGCCGGTATAGAGCACCCCACGATAGGGGGTCCCACGCGCTGCCATGCCGCGCACCGTCGGCTCCACAATGTCGCGCAGAATGCGGCTCTCCAGTTCGGCGGTAATCACGGGCGCCGGCGAATAGGCGCCCATGCCGCCGGTATTGGCGCCCCGGTCATGGTCGTAGATGCGTTTGTGATCCTGCGCTGAAGGTAGCGGCGCCATCCGTTCCCCATCCACTAAGACATGAAAAGATGCCTCTTCGCCAGCGAGAAACTCCTCTAACAGGACACGGGCGCCCGCATCGCCGAAGATACGCTCCTCCATCATGAGGTGCACCGCGTGCAACGCTTCATCCCGGGTCTGACACACCATGACCCCTTTGCCGGCGGCCAACCCATCGGCTTTCACAACCAGCGGACCGCGATGCCGGCGGATGGCGGTCTGAGCCGTCGCGAGAGCCTCGTGGAGTTCCGCCGCCGCCGTCGGGATGCCATGCTCCTGCATGAACGTTTTGGCAAACGCCTTACTGGCTTCGAGTTGTGCCGCGGCTTGAGTCGGGCCAAAGACCGTCAAATCGTGCTCTGCAAAAAGGTCCGTAATCCCGAGAGCTAGTGGTATTTCGGGGCCGACGACGGTGAGATCAATGCGCTGTTCGCGAGCGAATTGACACAGGCCGACGATATCCTCTTCGGCAATCGGCAGCGGTGTTGCCACCTGCTGAGTGCCGGCATTGCCTGGGGCACAGTAGAGTGCCTGCACGTGTGGACTTTGAGCCAATTTCCACACCAGTGCATGCTCTCGTCCACCCCTACCTATGACGAGTACGTTCATCGATGCGTCTCGCTTCTTTGTGCAGATAGACGACTCTCATATGGTCACATCCGTTCAAAAGCATACAGGGCGCTGCCTAGGAGATCAATGCATCAGGGCTCATACGGTCTATTTCGACGTCGGAGGGCGTTCACCCGAGTTCCCCGAGCGGCGAGAGTTCGTCCCGACTGTAGCGTATGAGGCTGATGATCGTGATCGCGGCCGTTTCCGTACGTAGGATCCGAGGTCCGAGACTGACTGTGACGAAACCGTGAGACCGTGCCACCGCCACTTCCTGGGACGTCAACCCCCCTTCCGGGCCAACCAAAACCACGAGGGGTCCTCGATCGGTGAGCGTCTCGAGGCATTGCCGGATGCCGCATTGCGGCTCCTTCTCCCAACAAAGGATTTTGGCAGGTGTGGAGCGATAATGCACACAAAAATCGGTCAAGGCCTGCGGTGCACAGACATCGAGCACCGTGTGCCGGCCACACTGCTGGGCCGCCGCTTCGGCGATGCGGCGCCAGCGGGCCAGCTTGGCGGTGTCGCGATTGCCGACCTCCCGCACGACTGTGCGTTCGGTATACAGTGGCGCCAGGGTGGTTAAGCCGAGTTCGGAGCCTTTTTCGACGATCAGATCCAGTTTGCTACCTTTGGGCAGCGCTTGCCCCAGGATCACTGGTGTTGGCGCTGTTGTGGTCGACGTCTGAGCCGCGATAACCTGGCCCTGCACCGTCGTGCCCGAGACTGTGGTGAGCCGGAGGCGCCATGCATGGCCTGAGCCATCAAAGGCGTCAATGGTATCGCCAACGCGTAATCGCAGCACTCGCGCCACATAATGCGCTTCCGGGCTTGACAAGGTGACCGGAGAACCTACTTGGGGAGCGGTATCGAGACGAATACGACGCATCGGCGGGCCTTTCGACATGAAAGAGATCACGTCTTGCTATTCATGATTTAGCCGTTTCCCGGCCAAAACGTCTCGTCCAATACATCCCCCTTCCTATCCTCTGAGGCAGCTCGTAGCATACAGGGGTTGCAGGCGAAAAATAAATCGGTCCTCTTTTTCCGTGTTTTTCGGATACCGTCGATTTTGACATCAGTTGTGCATAAAATGTGCATAAAATCACTCGGTAGGGACAAGGGCAGGTACCTGACGCCAAGCATCTGACTGGCGTGCAGCTTGCCACAAGTCATAGTTGCGTTGTAGATTCAGCCAGAGTTCCGGTGTCGTACCGAACGCGGCCGATAACCGAAGCGCCATACCCATGAGCGACGCAACCTCATCGTGTTGAACCATCAGAGCCACCCAGTCATCCTGCACCAAACGCTGCACGACCCTCAGCCGCGCCGTCTCGAGGGCAGTGCGTAAAGCTGTTTCCTGGAAGGTTAAAATGCCGGAAAGAATCAGTTTGCCTTGTGGGGCGAGGCGGTGGGTCAATGGCCGGATCATGTTCACCAATGGGCCCAGGTAAATATTGGCGGTGATGAGGGCGAATTGTTCTTCCGTGATATCCCAGGAGCCGTGTAAGAAACAAGCGCGATTCTGCAAACCGTTCAGAGCGGCGTTGCCACTAGCCACCGGAATTGCCTGAGCGTCCGTGTCCACGCCGATCGTTTGCTGCATGCCGAGTTTGAGGGCGGCCAGACTCAGAATACCCGATCCGCATCCCACGTCGAAAAGCGTACCTTGTTGCTCACTTGTAATGGTCTGGGCTAACAGCGTCAAAGCCAGGTAGGTGGTGGGATGTGAGCCGGTTCCAAAGGCCAGACCGGGGTCTAACGTCAGAGGCGCCATGGTATCCGGAAGCGGGGTGGTATCCCAGGGCGGGCGAATGCATAGGCGTTGTGCAATGTCAATAGGCTGGAAAAACTGCTGCCATTGCGTTAAATACGCTTCATCCTGGAGAGGGCGGCAAAAGAGGGAGCAAGGCGATCCTGCATGTACAGCGGATTGTTCCTGTACGAACGTTTGCAAGGCCGTCACACGTCGCGCCAGGTCTGCGTCCATGGGAAACGCGCCTTGCAACACAGTCCACTCTGCCGCCTCAGAGCCTGGGATCACACCAGCCTCTTGGGTTGGACAGAGCACCGCAGCATCATGGACAACGACTGCGGTCGAGCCGAGGTGATGCAGATGTGCACTCATTATCTCGCTCAGGCTCGCTGGCGCCTGCACAAATATATCCCACCACTGCATGCGTCTGCGTATCCCCGGGCGGATGCGCATCGACACCCGCACCGTATTAACCGTCGGTGAGGATGCGACTCACGAGATTCGCCGTATAATCCACCAAGGCCATCATGCGCGAATATTCCATGCGTTTGGGACCGACGACCCCGAGTACGCCCAGGGTGCAGTCACCATAGCTATACGTATGGGTGACGAGACTGCATTCATGGATATCTTTCAAGGGCGTTTCCGAGCCGATAATGACATTGATGCCCGTTTCGGCCAGGCAGCGGTCGAGGATGCTGATCAAGCGACTTTTTTCCTCAAAGGCTTTGAACAGCTCCTTCATACGATCGACGTTCGCTACGAACTCGGGCTGATCCATGATATTGGCTGTACCGCCGAGATAAATGTCGCTTTCCGCTTCCGTAGTATCCTCGAAGGTTTTCGCGCCAACATAGATCGCTTGTTGGACCAGGAGATCATACTGTGCCTTCTCTTCGGCCATCCGTTCTAGCACCTGCTGCCGAATGGCGTGTAGAGGCTGCCCGGAGAATTCCTGGTTGAGATAGTTCGAAATTTTGTGCAACTCGTCTTGCGTGACTTCCTCGTCAAGTGTGAGCAGCTTGTTGTGCACAATCGCCGAGGCCATCACAAAAATGGCCAAGACTTGCCTACCGCGGATTTTGACGAACTCGATCCGCTTGAAAATGGCGGTTGAAAAGGTGTACAAGACCACCCCGGCATAGTGCGACACTTCGGAGAGCAGGCGCGAGGTCACCGCGATGACTTCATCGGTGTCCCCCTGGTGGGAGCGAAACTGCTGCGTGATGAAATCCGCTTCTTCCAGGTTGGGCATTTCCAAAGTGCGCAAATGATCCACATAGCGGCGGTAGCCTTTATCTGTTGGGATGCGTCCCGCCGACGTGTGCGGTTGTTCCAAAAACCCAAATTCTTCGAGATCCGACATGACGTTGCGGATGGTTGCCGGACTTAGGCCGAAATCGAAGCGCTTGGAGATCGTACGCGAGCCAACTGGATCGGCGGTTTGAATGAAACTTTGGATCACGGCCATCAAAATACGTTGTGTGCGTTCATCCAAAGCTTCTCGGTCCGAGGTCTCACGCATGTACGTTACCTCTCTATGCTAATCAGGCACGCTATCCATGCTGCCACATTATACTCGTCTTTCCTCGGGAAGCAACTGAAAGGGCAAGGATATTTGTAGAGTTTAGCACTCGTTTGGGGAGAGTGCTAACAATTTCTTGACAACGGCTTGCTTCCGTGATGAGCAGATCGGTGGCGATGCCGCGAACCCCTGACAGGCGCGTTTCGGTATGGTATGGTAACGAGCAGCAAGCCGTATGGCAAACGCTTGCGACACGGAAGAAGCCGTTGGAGTGGGCAAATCTGGGACACATGTCAAGAGGACATGAGGGGCACACATGGCATTGCATCACGTCTTAGGGCAAGACCACGCCCTCCGCTTGTTGCACCATGCGCTGGCGCACGCACGCCTTAGCCATGCTTATTTGTTTGCCGGATCCTCAGGGGTTGGGAAACATTTCACAGCTCGGCAATTGACCAAGACCCTCTATTGCGTGGCGGCATCCACGGATGCGTGCGATACCTGCGTCGCCTGTCACAAAATTGACACGGACAATCACCCGGATGTCGTGGACATCGGTCCTGATGGCGCTAGTATCGGCATCGAACACATCCGTGCCGTACAGCACCGTCTGAGTTATAAACCCTATGAGAATCAACGCATTACGATTATTCTGGACGCATGCGAATCCTTGACGCCTCCTGCCGCCAACGCCCTTCTCAAGACCTTGGAAGAACCGCCGGCGCATGGGCTTTTGCTGTTGCTCACCAGCAACCAAGCCGCTTTGCCGTTAACCCTGATCTCGCGATGTCAACGCGTTCCGTTTCGTGCGCTCGCCTCCATTCATATCCGTACGATTCTCGAACAGCAAGGTGTTGATCAAGACACGGCAGCACTCGCGTCGATGCTCTCACAGGGGGGGCTACGGCTCGGGGAACATGGGGACGTCTCTCATGCCCTGGCGGCACGGCAGCAGGCCCAAGCCGTGCTTACGGAGGTCATACGGGCCGATCCCACCTCCGTATTCATACAGGCACGTCAGCTCGCTGGGAAACGGGAGCAGTGCGAAGAACTGTTGCAGTGGCTGGCCTTCCTGTGTCGCGACCTTGTGATGCTCAACATCGCGCCTGGTAGACCACTGTATAATGATGATCTGCGTCATGAGTTGAGCCCGCTGGCGCACCGCTTATCCGTTGACCCCCTCCTCGACGCCTGCGCCTTTATCGAACAGTTACGGCGTTATTTAGGTATGAATCTCAACCCCCAGCTCGTCTTCGAACGGCTGCTCATCCACCTGCACGATCTCGTGGCGCCGCCTTACCGCTGATCCCGGCTGGCCACGTGAACGCTATCGTGCATACTCCGTCGTGCGGGTTTCGCGTAGGACTGTCACCTTAATCTGGCCCGGATACACCATCTCTTGTTCAATACGCTTGGCGACATCACGCGCGAGAAAATGGGCTTCAGCATCATTGACCGATTCCGGGCGCACGACGATCCGGATTTCACGGCCCGCTTGGATAGCATAGGTTTTATCGACGCCCTCGAATGAATCGCCGATTTCTTCCAACTTGCGCAAGCGTTTGACGTATTCTTCCAACATCTCGCGGCGTGCTCCGGGACGTGCCGCCGAGAGGGCGTCCGCTGCCGCTACCAGAATCGCTTCGACGTGCCGCGGCTCCTCATCTTCGTGATGGCATCCAATGGCGTTGAGCACGACATCCGGTTCACTATAGCGCTGGGCAATTTCTTGTCCGATTTGCACATGTGTCCCCTGCGTCGTCCGATCTGCCGCTTTGCCGATATCGTGCAACAAACCCGCCCGGCGGGCCAGACGCTCGTCCACGCCCAGCTCGGCCGCCATGACACCGGCCAAAAACGCCGTTTCCTTCACGTGTTGTAGGACATTTTGTGAGTAGCTCGTGCGGTATTTCAGGCGTCCTAAGAGTTTGATGAGATCCGGGTGCAGGTCGTCAATACCGACTTCAAACGCCGCTGCTTCGCCGTTTTCCCGCAGCGTTTCCGTCATTTCCTGCTGCATCTTCTCCACCATATCCTCGATCCGTCCCGGATGGATGCGGCCATCAGCAACCAGACGTTCCAGCGCCAACCGCGCAATCTCGCGGCGAATCGGATCAAAGCCGGATACCACCACGGCATCCGGGGTATCATCAATGACCAAATCCACACCGGTAGCGGTCTCAAACGCGCGAATGTTACGTCCCTCGCGGCCAATGATGCGTCCTTTCATCTCTTCATTCGGCAGGGCGACGACGGAGACGGAACTCTCCACCACGTGGTCGGCGGCAAAGCGTTGAATAGCTAGGCTGGTATAAAAACTCGCTCGTTTTTGCGCCATCTCGCGCGCTTCGGCTTCCATGCGCCGGATCTGATCCATGGCCTCGGCGCGCGCTTCATCTAGGAGCTGATCCATCAATTGTTGCTTGGCCTCAGCCGCTGGCAGATTGGCAATCTCTTCCAGACGGTGCAACTGCGTCTCGTATACAGCACTCAGTTCCTGTTCCTTTTGAGTGTACAGGATTTCCCGCTGTTGCAATTGCTCGTTACGTGCCTGCAGGTCATGTTGATGCTGCTCGATATCGCTCAGGTGGCGCTCCAGGGTGGTTTCGCGCTGCATCAGTTTGTCCTCCAACCGCCGCAGCTCGATCCTGGACGCTTCAGCCTCCTGGGCGGAGCGGGCTTGGGTCCGCTCCCAGGTCTCTTGGGCGCTGCGAACCGCCTCGCGGGCCTTGGCATCCGCTTCTTGTTCTGCTGCTCGCAGAATGTGCTGTGCTTGGTCTTCAGCTTCGTGGATCTTGCGCTGTGCGATGACATGTCGCAGCAGATAACCACAGAGCACGCCGATGCCCGCGACCATGATCAAGATGATGATGTATACCACACCACTCAGGTTCAACGGTATTCTCCTTTATTTTGCCCCGATGCATGGCGGCGGCGTTGTAAGGTGGGACGGTGCATAGGACTGCACGCCCTGTTCCGTTACAACGAACTGCATATCCACGTCATGAGGCATACGCGGGAGACACGGAACGATCTGGATATGAAATGCGATTCCCCCATACCGGGCCGTCGCAGACAACTGCGGCAAGAAGCGGTCGTAATATCCAGCCCCATACCCTAACCGCATGCCATGTACGTCGAATCCGACGCCCGGCGCCAACACCC
This sequence comes from uncultured bacterium, assembly GCA_965178525.1. GTDB lineage: Bacteria > Tectomicrobia > Entotheonellia > Entotheonellales > Entotheonellaceae > CBCXVS01. Next base: position 21,586 of record CBCXVS010000043.1, read on the forward strand.
AGTCAATGTCCGCGGGAGGCACAACTGCCGACATATCACGCGGTTCGAGAATGCCATAAGGGCCACGCCGCACGTCGGCCGCCGACAGTGGACATTCCACCGCGAGCAGCCCTTGACGGGTGACGACCGGTACCGCCACCCGTTTGCCTTGTCGCCGTGCTTCCGCAATCAGGGCTGCGGTTTGAACTTCCTGGGGCGACGCCATATATAGCATAACGGTATGGCTGGCCCTGAAAGCCTCCATTGCGATCACATGAGCGGTGATCGCAGCGCTGTATTCGCTGCTCTGCGCCGGCAAGAGCGACGCCCGTCGCGCTAGGAGACAACGACGCAAACGTTGTTTGGTATGTTGGAGCTGCTGTGCAGGAATCTATTCCTCCCTCTACCTACCATGCGGGCTGAGATCGCCGCACGCACATGCAGAAGCCCCATAGCGTAGAGAGAGCTCAGGTGAGATACAGCAGCGTATTAGGTGTCGATGGGAATAGCAGAAAAACGCTGCTCCTCAAGCATCGCGGTGGTGCACCATCGCGTATACTCTGTTACAACAACCTCAATATCGGGGTATAGAGGCCTGAAAGCTTGCAAGACTGCGCTCCCCCCGTGCTTGGATACCCCGCTATGACTCCAGCCCTGCCTACGTGCCAACCAAGACGACCCGCATCGTGGAATCCAGACCGTAGAGCTCCCATTTTGAGTCTACAGATAGACATAAGTGTTACTGTACCAAATGCCACCGAGCGCCGCAAGGAAAACACCACCTCCCTCGCGTGCGTGGCGCCGCTCGTACACGCTGGCAGAAGTCAGCGAGCCGCTTGGGCGCCGTCAGCTCAACCCTATTCAGATCATCATCCGCTCACTCATTTGCGGTACGCCGTACTCGCACAGGCAGGCGGAAGTCATATGCCCTGTTGAGCATCGCAAGGTTAACACCATCAGGATTGGCTAGGGGTACGTTGTTTGAGTTATGCCGTACTCGTCTAGGCATCGTGCACATGTTGTTGCAAAAGGGTGAGGAGATGTTCGGTTTTGGCCTGTACCGTGCGGGAGGAGTTTTCATACTGATCTTGTAATTTCAGCAGGTCATCCGCAATATTGAGCGCCGTGAGGACAGCCATACGATTGAAGGGTATCGACTTCGTGCTTTGGGCAATGGCCCGCATCCTTTCATCGACATAGGAGGCCAAGCGTTGAATGTATTCCGGCGTGGCTTCACCGGCTGCCACTCGGAAGACTTGCCCGAAAATCTCCACCTCGACGTCTTCGGCCATACCCGATCCCTTCTTGGCTAGGTCTGGGCATCTCCCTCCGTACGTGTACGTTCTTCAAGCCATTCAATCGTCGTCAGCATTTGTTGGAGCTTCTGTTGAATAATGCCGCGCTCCTGCTGGAGCACTTGCATCGTCGTGCGGAGCCGCAACAATTCTTCGCGCTCGTTCTGCAACCGTTCAACTTCCTGCTGTTGCGCCGCGAGCGTGTCCTGCAAGCCGCGCACCTCCTGGCTCAGCCGCGTATTTTCGTCTTGTACACGCAGGCAAGCCTGTAGGAGGGCCGTCACGTGCTTTTCGAGCAACTCAAATCGCGTGACATCCATCAGGCAGGCTCCGTAGAAGCCCCCACGCGGCGCGCCGTATGGAGGGTAGGACAGGAGGGCAAAATGCAGGCAGATAAAATATATATAGACCCTAAAGTACCCAGACACATTACCCTTACAGAGGCATTTTTCCAGGGCAAGCTATAAAAGTAATGTGGCTTGGGTCCTTAGGACTGGGCTGCGGGCTGTAGCTCCTCGTGAGCAGGGCTGAGCTGTTCTTTCGCCAGCGCTGCAATCTTAGCAAACGCCTCGGGATCATGCACGGCCACATCCGCGAGGACCTTCCGATCGAGCGCAATATCGGCACGTTTCAGGCCCGCAATGAAGCGGCTATACGAGAGCCCATGTAGACGCGCCGCCGCGTTGATACGCATGATCCACAGACGGCGAAAATCCCGTTTGCGCGCCCGGCGGTCACGATAGGCAAAGTTCCAGCCGCGCTCAACGGTTTCACGTGCTTTCCGAAACAGTTTACTTCGGGCGCCGCGATTCCCCTTGGCATGTTTCAGCAATCGTTTGTGGCGCCGCCGTGACGCAGGACTATTCGTTGCACGTGGCATGGCCTCTTGCTTCCTTTTCTTTGACTTATCCCAACAGGAGCCGTTTGATACGCCGCACATCTGCAGGCGCCGCCAAAGCCGTGTGGCGCAGTTGCCGTTTCCGCTTCCGAGTTTTTTTTGTCAAAATATGGCGTACGAACGCTTGATTGCGCCGCACATGGCCTTTCGCCGTCAAGCGAAACCGCTTGACAGCCCCACGATTACTTTTCATTTTTGGCATACGGACCACTCCTGGCCAACCGTCCGGCAGCCACCCTTTAGGAAGAGCGTGGACCCAAGACCATCGTCATGTTCCGTCCCTCTTGCTTGGGCTGTTGTTCCACCATGGCGATTTCTTCCATGTCGGTCATAATACGTTCCAGAATGCGGCGGCCCAACTCCGTATGGGCCATCTCGCGGCCGCGGAAGACAATCGTCACTTTCGCTTTATGCCCATCCTGCAAAAAACGGCGCACATGCTGGGTCTTAAACTGGTAGTCGTGTTCCTCAGTCTTGGGCCGCAGCTTAATCTCTTTAACCAAGATGATCTTCTGTTTCTTTTTGGCCTGTTGCTGACGCTTACTCCGCTGGTACTTATACTTCCCATAATCCATGACCCGGCAGACAGGTGGACGCTCATTCGGGGCCACCTCAACCAGATCCAGGCCCTGCTCCTCTGCGAGTTGTTGTGCCTCTACTGTAGCCATAATGCCAAGCTGCTCGCCATCTTGGCTCACGACACGTACTTCTCGCACCCGAATCATCTCGTTAACACGCTGCTGCTGTGAGATAGTCTGTCACCTCCTACCGAAGGAACCATACATGATGGTATATCTAGACACCATCACTCATCGCAGAACAGTAGGCACGGGCGGTTTTGAACCGCCGACCTCTTGCGCGTCAAGCAAGCGCTCTCCCCCTGAGCTACGTGCCTAAAGATTGTATGAGACTGGAGCTGAGATTACCCAGACCATTGCAGCTTGTCAAGCAAAAAAGATGCCCTGATTTCACCCTTAACTGGCCTGCTTGTAGTGCAGTGCCGGTTGCTGGCGTTCGGTAACGACATCTTCCGTGATGAGGCAGGATTGAATATCGTTCCGCGATGGCAACTCATACATGGTATCGAGCATAATCTCTTCGAGAATCGAACGTAGTCCGCGCGCACCCGTACGCCGCCGTATCGCTTCCTGGGCAATCGCCCGCAACGCGTCGTCGGTAAAGTCGAGTTTGACTTTTTCAAAATCGAAATATTTTTGGTACTGGCGTACCAGGGCGTTTTTCGGCGTGGTCAGGATGCGGATGAAATCCTCTTCGGTGAGTTCGTCCAGAGTCGCGACGACAGGCAGGCGGCCGATGAATTCCGGGATGAGGCCGAACTTCAGCAAATCTTCCGGCTGGACCTGGGCCAACAACTCGCCCAGCGGCTTGTCGCTGCGGGTATAGAGCGGCGCTTCAAACCCCATGGTACGTTTGCTGACGCGGCGCTCGATAATCTTTTCCAGGCCGTGGAAGGCGCCGCCGCAGACGAAGAGAATGTCCGTTGTATCCACCTGGAGAAATTCTTGGTGCGGATGCTTACGTCCGCCCTGGGGGGGGACGCTTGCCACGGTGCCCTCAATGATTTTCAGTAAGGCTTGTTGCACCCCTTCACCGGACACATCGCGCGTAATGGACGGATTTTCCGACTTGCGGCTGATTTTATCGATTTCATCAATGTAGATGATCCCTTTTTCGGCACGTTCGACATCATAATCGGCGGCCTGTAACAGGCGTAGAATGATATTTTCCACATCTTCGCCGACATACCCGGCTTCCGTCAGCGTCGTGGCATCCACAATGGTAAACGGGACTTCAAGGATACGAGCCAGGGTTTGCGCCAAGAGGGTTTTCCCGGAACCCGTCGGGCCAATCAGCAGCACATTACTTTTTTGCAGCTCGACATCGTCGAGATTGGCGTTGGCTTCGACACGCTTATAATGATTGTACACCGCCACAGAGAGAAATTTTTTGGCCTTGTATTGCCCGACGATATATTCATCGAGCCGTTGATTAATTTCCTGCGGTGTCAATAGCCGTTTAAACGCCTCTCCGCGTTCCGCCGAGCCCTCTTCGAGGATGATGTCGTTGCACAAATCAATACATTCATCGCAGATGTAGACAGTTGGCCCGGCAATGAGCCGTTTGACCTCATCCTGAGACTTGCCACAAAATGAGCAACGCAAGATATCATCCTGCGAATCTTTGCGCGGCATCGCTGCTCCCTCTCACCATACCCGGCATCGCGTAGCGCACCCGCAGCGTTTACGAGTTTGCACTCTCATGCGAGCCCACCCCCACCGGTACCCGGACACCGTTGCGTGAGGTAATAACTTCGTCAATGAGCCCGTATTCCTTCGCTTCCTCAGGGGTCATAAACCGATCACGTTCCGTATCTTCCGAGACTTTGTCCAGCGGCTGCCCCGTGTGTTTGACCAAAATGTCATTCAGCGTGTTCTTCATACGCAAAATTTCACGGGCATGGATCTCAATATCCGTTGCCTGACCCTGCACACCACCAAGCGGTTGGTGTACCATGACCGTAGAATGGGGCAAGGTAAACCGTTTTTTGGGTGCTCCGGCAGTTAACAGCAATGCCCCGGCGCTGGCCGCAAGACCGATACAGATGGTCGAGACGTCAGGGCGAATATATTGCATTGTATCATAAATGGCCAGCCCTGCGGTCACTGAACCCCCCGGACTATTGATATAAAAAGCGATATCTTGCTCCGGGTCTTCTGCCTCAAGGAAGAGCAACTGCGCAATGATGAGATTGGCCACGACATCGTTAATCGGTGTCCCCAAAAACACAATACGGTCTTTAAGCAAACGCGAAAAAATATCATACGCCCGCTCACCGCGGTTGGTCTGCTCGACGACCATTGGCACTAGCGCCATAACTCGCTACCCTCCTCCTGGAAGTGCTGTGGCCCCATCTTCGTTAGCGGGAGCCAACTCACTCTCACTCACCACCGTGTCGGTAATCTGCATCGCCGCTATCATCACCTCGAACACATTCTGCTCTTGCAAGCGCGCTCTCAGCGCACCCAAACTGCCGTTGCGCTCCATCGTCTGTTTCAAGGCCTCGGGATTTTGTGCCATGCGTGCGGCCAACGACGCGACTTCCGCGTCCACTTCCTCCGGTGTCACCGATACCTCAAGCGTTTCTTCGAGGTGGTGTAAGATGACTTGGCCGCGCACGGCTTCGAGTGCCTGCTCCCCAAAGCGTTCACGCAGGAGGTCGGGATCGAGCTGCACGTCTTCCTCCCGCAGATCACGCCCCATTTCTTGCCGCTGCTGCTGCATATACATCTGCCGCATCTGCTCCTGCCACAGGACCTCCGGGACGTCGATAGGATTTTCCGCGACAAGCTTGGAGAGAATATCCCGCCGCAGCACCCCGTCAGCGCTTTGCCGGGACCTCTCTTCCAATTCCCCGCGTACACGCTGCCGCAACGCCTCGATGGTGTCTTCATCCTCGTAGGATTGGGCAAACTCGTCATCCAACTCGGGAAGCCGTTTTTCTTTGATTTCGACGACCGTAACGTTGAACTCAAGACGCTTCCCGGCCAGCTCGGAATCGCTGTAATCCTCGGCAAATTGTACCGGAATGGTCTGTTCCGCGCCCTGTTCCAGGGCCACGAGTCCCTCTTCAATCTCCGGTAAAAAGACCCCGGCGCCCACTTCTAAGGAGACACCTGTACCGGAGCCCCCCGCTAGCGGCTGACCATCCAACACCCCTTGATAATTGATAATCGCAAAGTCGCCTTTGGTGATGGCACGTCCTGAGACCGTATGGAGTTCCGCGTGCCGATCACGCAGCTGCTCGAGCGTCTGGTCAATATGCTCATCCTCGACCGCCATGATCCGGCGTTCAAATTGCCAGTCATGGTACTCCCCTAACGTGAAGTCCGGTAGCACCTGAGCCGTGGCCACAAAGCGTAAGGGCTGATCCTTGTGCAAGTCGATCTGATCGATGTTGGGCTGCCCCACAGAGCGGATGCCCTCCTGCGTCAGGGCCTCCGCTAAAACGTCGGGCACGAGTTTTTGCAGAACTTCCTGCTCCACGGTGTGATGATAACGGTTTTCCAGAATACGCCGCGGAATTTTTCCCGGACGAAACCCGGGAATTTTGACACGCCGTTGCAGATTGCGATAGAGCGTCTCGAACTCTCGATCCACCCGGTCAGCCGGAACTTCGATCATCAAGCGCCGCACACAGGTATCGACCTGTTCAACGTCAATTTTCATGCCATGTATCCTAATCCCGACCCGTCACTTAGCGATCTGAGCATCTTGGTGGCCGCCCCGAGATTCGAACTCGGACACCCGCAAGGGTACTGGCTCCTAAGGCCAGCGTGTCTACCAATTCCACCAGGCAGCCAAAGTGAGCCGCGAAGGAATCGAACCTTCAACCCACGGATTAAGAGTCCGTTGCTCTGCCAGTTGAGCTAGCGGCCCACGACCTTTTACTTACGCAAGGTAGGTAAATCCCTGTTGCCTCGTGCACCCTGTCCTACGGTAGGTGCCAACCGGAACCTAAATGTACTATCGGTACTGTGTCATGAGGTAGAGACGAACATTCTACGATGGCGGGAGAAACTGTACGCATGCCCCTAAGGATGCGAAGGTTATAACATGCGCATCTAGGCCTGTCCATGGCTCCCACCCGCTATCCTTTGCCTGCCACAAAGCTTCCATACGAGCCGATACCCAGTTGCATCCGGTAGGCCCCCGTATGCCCACTACCCACGAGAAAGAGGTTGCTAAGAAGGAGGGTGAGCGATGGGACTTGAACCCACGACCACTGGAGCCACAATCCAGTGCTCTACCGACTGAGCTACGCCCACCCCGGAAGACTGTACAGACGTTTCCCTCAACCGCTGCGTGAGTCGATGTTGCAGCCTATACGTACCGAAACAGAATGAGGTGTATATTTTTCCTCTGGAAAAATATTGAGACGTCTTTCCGTCCAGCTGCTTTAGCCTCTCTTATGTATGGCGAAACCTTGCTATGAGTATACAGATCTCGGCATAGGCCAGTCAACGACGGAACCGTGGCCCTGGTTATATAAATACCACATCCGCGAACGACACCATGCCTCTGGCCGGGTCTGGTGCGTAATCGTAGTGCAGCAGGGTACCGGCCGCGCCCTCATGTGGCATCGTTTTGAGCGAAGCATAGATACAATTCAGCCCACAGATCCGCCGTTGGTTCCGATCCTGCATGACGGAGCGGTAAAACCCGTCGGCATCGCCAGCGGTGACATACTGCAAATCCTCCCGGTCGCGGCCCTCGACGGTGCGGACAACCGTGTCGGTGATGTCAAAGCCATCGCCAAAACGCCGCCCGACATGTGCCAAGTCGGCCCCTGCGATGACGCTGACGCGCTGTCCCAACGAGGCCACGACGTCCTGACACGTCTCCAGAAAGGTTGCGACGCCCGTGATGTCGGCGGGAGCAACACCGCCAGACTCCGAGCCGAACGTCCCACACAGAATCGGTACAATCCGGACACTGGGCCCAAAGAGGTACGAAAGCATCACCACTTGGAACTCGATGGAGTGCTCGGTGCGGTGCACAATCTCGTAGGCATAGGGATCCCACGAACAGGCGGCTTCCAGCCGCCGCACCATGTCGCGGTCCGTCCTGAGTCCCCCCAATGGCGTGTCGAAATCCTTGTGCGTCAGAATGAACGGGACAGGCGGGGAAACATGCGCCACGCCAAAGATCACCACCACATCGGGTTGACCGTGTTGACACACTTGCAGGTAGGCATGGGCATAGGCGTGCCCACCGCGGTGATAATCGATATGAGGGGCCACAAGGCAACGCACCGGCGCGCCATCTGCGCTCTGCGGCCTGGGCAGCTCCCCTGGGCCACCTTGCCGGGAAAACTGCTCGTGCAAAAACGCTCGCAGCTGCGGGCCTTTCTCCGGATACGATTTCCCCGCCAGATAGGCCGGACGCACGGGTGCATCGAAAAAAGCCGCTTCGACCTGTTGGCGCCGTTCTTCGAACTGCTCGGTCAGTAAAAACCCTTGGCGATCGAGGTCCGAGACCATCTGCCATATGTCTTCCGCTCGCACCAAGTGTCCATCGAATTGACGCGCAAAGGCTTCTTGGATGTCAGCGACGTCATGCTGACCATCGAGATGCGAGGCGATAAAAAACGCCGCCGGCGTCAAGAGCATCTGGTGTTCGACGATCCCTTCAGGATCGCGCAAACATACCGCGCGCTGACCGGCATGATCAACGGGAAACGCATCAATATATCGGAGTCTTGGAAGTGCCATAGCCCATAAGCATAAAAGGGATTGTCCAGGGAGTCAACCGCCTCATCCGTGGCCGGACACCGCCGTCAGGACGGCTTGCGCCGCACCCGTTTGTCCCCCATCCGTACCGTCAGGCGTTGATTATCAAAATGTTCGAGCAAGGGAATGGCATACTTGCGGGAAATCTGTAAGAGATCCCGAAATTCTCCCGCCGTAATCTCGCCTTGCCGTTCCAGAAAGGCCCATAATTCCTGTTCGATCGTGTCGAGCACCACACGATGGTAAAACAAATCCCCTTTGAGCCGCACCAATTTATTTTGATCGACCAGGACTTGGAGTAGCTCACGGTCCTCCGCATGCGTGAGTTTCTGCGCTTCCAGGGCTTCGTCCACACTCGGAGGATGGTACTGCGCCTGCAAATACATCTGCTCCAGCGCATCGGCGTTCGCCTGGCGTTGCGGCGACAGGGTCACGGTATGGTGCGACAGTTTGACTTTGTCCCGGCTGACGTCCAGCGTGCCGGACGCGGATAACGCCTGCACGATCGCGGCAAAGACTTTATCCGGCATACGTGGGAATTTGCTATGTAATTCCTCCGTAAACATGGCCGGCTTTAGGGGATTATCGCGGTGAAAGACCTCGACCGTTTGCACGATCTGCGCGCGGGCATGGGCGTACTGCTCATGGTGCAATAGCCACGGCGGCTCGTACTCAACCGCCACCCCCGTACCCTGCTGTTGCAGCGCGTCGACGACACCGCGTAGGGTGTCCTCGTCGAGCGGACTATGTATCAGCAGTTCCGACCATTGCAGGCCGGCAGCCTCGGCGTTGGCCAAGTGTACGGTCAACGCCTCGGCGTCCGTACCGTCACGCAGGAGAGTGAGCTGCTCACTGACCTGCGGACGATACCGTTTGTGCTTGGCCGGCAGGGTATTGAGGATCATGCCGCCACCGATGGTCTGAATGGGCGAATAGCTGCGCAGCACATAACGATCGCGCGGCGCCGCCACGGCCGGCGCTTCGAGCCGGAGTTGCGCCACGGTGTCTTCACCCGGCAACACCTCATCGCGATCCAACAAGATGACCCGTCCCAGGATTTCGCTGGTGCCGACATGGAACCGGACACGCGTGCGGTTCGCCAGTGGACGTGGCGCATCGGCCAACAAGGTCAGGGTCACATCCAGCATATGCGTGCGCGGAAACCGCCCCGGGGTCGCGAGGATCTCGCCGCGTTGCAAATCGGCCTTATCAATGCCCTGCAAATTGATGGCGGTACGCTGGCCGGCTACCGCCGTCGAGACGGACTGATTGTGCACCTGCAAGCCGCGCACACGGGCGCTCAAGCCGGACGGCAAGATATCGACGCGATCCTCGAGCCGCAGACTGCCGGAAAAGAGGGTGCCGGTCACCACGGCGCCAAAGCCCCGCATGGTGAAGACCCGGTCGATGGGTAGGCGCACCGGACCCGTGGCGGCGCGCGGATGCAGACGGCCGCAGAGATCGCGCAGGGTATCGAGCAGGGCCGGTAAGCCCTCGCCCGTTTTGGCGGAAACCGGCACGATCGGTTTGCCGTCGAGGAAGGTGCCGCTGAGGAACTCGGCCGTATCGTCTTGCACCAGCTCAAGCCAATCCGGCTCCACCATATCGGTTTTGGTCAAGGCGACCAAGCCCTCACGGACTTGCAGCAGTTCGCAAATGGCCAGGTGCTCCCGTGTCTGCGGCATCACGCCTTCATCCGCGGCGATCACCAGGGCCACGAGGTCGATACCGCCAACGCCGGCCAGCATGTTTTTGACAAAACGCTCATGTCCTGGCACATCTACGATACCCAGCCGCACGTCGTCGTCGAGATCCAGCGACGCAAAGCCGAGTTCGATCGTGATGCCGCGCTCTTTCTCCTCTTTGAGCCGATCGGTATCGATACCGGTCAAGGCGTGAATCAGACTGGTCTTGCCGTGATCGATATGCCCCGCAGTGCCTAACACGATTTGTTTCATGAGCCTGGTACCAGTTCTTGGAGGGCCGAGGCGATTTCAGGAATTTCTCGGTCCTGCACGGTTCGCAGATCAAGGAGGTAGTGGTCTTGGGCAATACGCCCGATGATCGCGGGTTGCCGGCCGCGCAGATGGCGCTCGAATTCGGCCACGGAACAGAAGGTCGGCCGCAGCGCCAGCAGCTTCGTGGGCAGTTGCGCCAATGGCAACGCACCGCCGCCGACCGCCGACGTCCCCTCGATCACCTGGGCCCGGTAGACCGTTTGTATGACCGCTTGCAACCGGCGCCGTAGGCGGCCAAGACGCCGGTTGATCGCTTGTGGCGTCATGCTCAGCATCGTCAAGGTCGGGATGTGGCGTACCGCCATGTCTGGATCGGCGTAGAGTTTGAGCGTCGCCTCGAGTGCCGCAACTGTAAATTTATCAACGCGTACGGCGCGGTTCAGCGGGTGCCGGCGCACGGCATCAATATAGGCCGCTTTGCCAACCAGAATCCCGGCTTGTGGACCGCCCAGGAGTTTGTCGCCACTAAAGGTGACCAGGTCGACGCCACTGGCCACAACCTGCGGCACGGTCGGTTCGTCGGGCAGGCCATACGGCTGCAGATCGAGCAACATGCCGCTCCCGAGATCTTCCATCACTGGCACGTGATGGGCCTGCCCGAGTTGTACCAGGTCCGGCAGAGACACTTCGGTAGTAAAGCCGACGATGCGGTAATTGCTGGTATGGACGCGGAGGAGCAGGGCGGTCTCGTCCGTCATGGCCTGCGCATAGTCACGCAGATGCGTTTTGTTGGTGCTTCCCACCTCCCGCAAGATGGCGCCACTGCTGCGCATAATATCGGGAATGCGGAATGAGCCGCCAATTTCGATCAGCTGCCCGCGCGACACAATGACCTCTTTTCCGGCCGCCAATGCCTGCAGGGCCAAAAAGACCGCAGCGGCATTGTTGTTGACCACCAGGGCCGCTTCGGCCTGCGTCAAGGTGGTCAGCGCCGATTCGACATGGGCGTAGCGCGAGCCGCGTTCGCCGCGGGCCAGGTCGTATTCCAGATTACTATAGGATTCCGCCACCGCCTGCACATGAGCCACGGCTTCCGGGGCCAGGAGCGAGCGTCCCAGGTTGGTGTGCAGCACCACGCCCGTGGCGTTGATGACCCGTTGCAGCTGATAAGCTTGGTGTTGGGTCAATAGGGTCTGGACCTGCTGCACAATGGCATCGACATCGAGCGCGAGCGCCTCCAGGGTTGCCGGATCCGTGGTCCGCAGAATGTTGTGCCGATAGGTCTGCAGGACCTGCCGGACTTCCGCGGTCACGGCATTGCGCGAAAATTGTTCGACCCAGGATTGGACGGTCTCGTGCCGAAGGATTTCATCAACCGCCGGCAGTTGGCGCAGATATGTAGTATGAATATGTAACATAGATGATAAGATACGCATGATGCAGGCGACCCACAGGACGCCGCAAAGTTTCGGGCCGCATTTCCCCCTTTTGGGAGCATATATGGGAGTATATTGTATAGTGGCTTGGCGGAAAACACCAGCGCTCTGACGGACAACCCTCCGTTTGGTGCGCCGCCGCGGTGCCGGGGTGGAAAACCCCGGGGCAAAACGCGTTGATGGAAGGTAGGCCAAGACCTACAATCCGGGGTACGCGGCAAGCTGTGTTCATCATTTCCGGACACAAAAGAGGATGTGGGGTGATGCCGGGCGTACGGTTGCACAAAATCATAGCCCAATCGGGAGTTGCCTCCCGCCGCAAGGCCGAGACGCTCATTTTGCAGGGTCGTGTCGTGGTGAATGGACACACGGTGACGGCCTTGGGGACGACGGTGGATCCCGCCATGGATATGGTCGTGGTGGATGGGAGACGGCTGCGGACCCAGGTGGCGTTGCAATATGTGCTGTTGCATAAGCCCAAGGGCTACGTGACCACGTGCGAGGATGAGCAGGGCCGGCCGACCGTGTTCGATCTCCTCAAACGCCAGTCTGAGCGTCTCTTTCCGGTTGGCCGTCTCGATGTGAATTCCGAAGGGGTCTTGTTGCTGACGAATGATGGCCAGTTGGCGAATCGTCTTTTGCATCCACGTTACCGTATTCCGCGCGTCTATGAGGTGAAGGTCCAAGGGGCTTTGCCGCAGCAGGATATTGACCGTTTACGTCAGGGCGTGACGCTCGATGCGCGCAAAACCTTGCCCGCGCACGTGCAGGTGATTCGGCGCGTGGAGACCAACTGTACGCTCCGTCTGACGCTGTATGAGGGTCGGTATCGGCAGATTCATCGCATGCTAGAGCAGTGCGGACCGTATCGTGTGAAGTGGCTGCAGCGGGTCGCGATGGGACCCTTGACATTGCTGGGGTTGCCACGTGGCCACGCCCGCCGTCTCGAGGCGTTTGAGGTGGATCGGCTGCGGCATGCCTGTGACGTTGGCCCATCCGTGTCACGGGGTGAGGCGCGCCCACGTGTCAACGCCGTCAGGCGGCGCCATGCCGAGAGGA
>CBCXVS010000044.1:0-33254 GCA_965178525.1 uncultured bacterium
AAATGGACTTTTGAATTGGGCTAACCTGTTGATCTACTTAACCCTCCGCCTATTCTGCCAGGGGAACTTCGGCCTAGCAGGCGTATACGAAGATCGTTGAACACTATAGTCCGCCCGCGCTCGTGGTCAATGCCCAGCGCGAGGTCTTGTGGTATGTCGGCGACGTGTCCACTTACCTCACGCAGCTGCAACACGCCTCGGGGCGATTCAGTTCCGATGTGTTACAGCTTGTCCCGGCGGAGCTGTCCATGCCGCTTGCCACCGCTCTGAACAAGCTGATCCGGGAGAAGCAAGACGTGCTGTATAGCGGCCTGCAGGTACGGACCGGGGATGTGACCCGGCGGCTGCGGCTGCGCTGTACCTGGGTCGAGGCGCCGGAGGAGGACAACGATCAAATCATCATCTGCTTCGAAGACGCAGCCACCTCCACCCCGCCCGAGACCGACGAAGCGTCGTCCGATGTGGACGATGTGGAAGCGCAGACCGCACAGCGGATGCGGGACCTGGAACAGGCTCTGGCCTCTACCCAGGAAAATCTCCAGGCGACGATCGAGGAGTTGGAAACGAGCAACGAAGAGCTGCAGTCGAGCAATCAAGAACTCATGGCCGCCAACGAGGAGTTGCAAAGTACAAACGAAGAACTCCATTCGGTCAACGAAGAGCTGCACACGGTCAACGCCGAATACCAAAGCAAAATCCAAGAACTCACCGACTTGCACACCGATATCGACAATCTGCTGCGCAGTACGGACATTGGCACGATTTTCCTGGATCGGGACCTCCGCGTGCGCAAATTCACGCCGGCGGCAACGGCGTTCATCCCGCTCGTGGCGCACGACCTCGGCCGTCCCATCGACCATTTCTCTCACACCTTTACCGACTTTGATTTGGTCCATGACGTAGAGGACGTGCTACGCACGGGCACACGGATCGAGCGCGAGAACCTGACGCGGGCCGGGACATGGACACTGCGGCGTATCTTACCGTTCCTGCGCGACGATGACACGTGTGAGGGGATCGTCCTGAGTTGTTTGGATACACCGCCCGCAAGCAGGCAGAAATAGCCCTGGCGACCCATGTGCGGCAACTGGAGGCCGTCCGTGCTATTGCCACCGAGATTTCCCAGGAGTTGGATCTCACCAAGCTCCTCGACCTCATCCTCCAACGGGCGTTAGAGTTAATCGATGCCGGTGTGGCAGGCGCCGTGTATCTCTGGGACGAAACGGCTGAGGTTCTCATACCGCGGGCCTGGCGCCACTTCGGCGCGTGGATACAAAACGTGCGCCTGCGACTTGGCGAGGGGCCGGCAGGGACGATCGCCCAACGCCGGGAGGGGCTGATCATCAACGATTATCAGCAGTCGCCATACGCGCACCCGGCCTATCCGACCGACATAACCAGCGCGATTGGCGAGCCCCTCGTGTACCGGGACCAGCTCATCGGCGTCCTGGTCCTCGACCACATGCAGACCAGCGGGGCCGTGGCGTCTACCCCGCAGTTTACGCCGCAGGACTACGACTTCCTCGCCTTATTCGCCCGCCATGCCGCTGTAGCCATTGTGAACGCCAGGCTCTTTGAAGCCGCCCAGGCCCAAAGCGCCCAGCTGGCTACAGCCAACGATGCCCTACAACACGAAGTGGGCGAACATCAGCGGACAGAAGCGGCACTGGCGCAGGCCAATGGCCAACTCAGCGCCCGCAATACCGAGTTAAACGAGTTTACGCGCGCCGCCAGTCATGATCTGCAAGAACCGCTGCGGCACGTCGTCATGTATTGTCAGCTCCTGCAAAAAGGTCTCGGGGATGACCTGTCTGAGGACACCACTGAGACCTTGCGATTCATCATGGAAGGTGTCGAGCGGATGCAGGCCATGGTGCAAGATATCTTACACTTCGCACGCGCGGGCCGTGTCGAGATGCAACTGGATCACGCCGCCCTCGACGACTGTGTGGGCACCGCCCTACAAGCCCTCGGTTTCCGCATCGAGGCAACCGGCGCTAGACTCAACCGTGAGGACCTCCCCGTGGTGCGAGGGGACCGGCGCATGCTCACCCAGCTGTATCAGAATCTCCTTGGCAATGCGCTCAAATTTGTCGGGAGTGATCCGCCAGTCCTTCATCTGACCGCAGCGCGTCAGGGCGGGCATTGGCTCCTTGGGGTTCAGGATAACGGCATCGGGGTCGCCCAGGAATACGCCGAGCAAATTTTTACGCCCTTCCAGCGTTTGCATAGCCGTGGCGAGTACGACGGGAGCGGGGTAGGTCTGGCGACGTGCCGCCGTATCGTCGAGCGGCACGGCGGCCGCATCTGGGTCGAGCCGGCAATAGGCCAGGGCGCGCATTTCCGGTTTACGCTGCCCGATGCCGCAGAGGCCGAACACGAACTGTAGCGGCATCTGACCCTGCGGGCCATCGATATTTTCTACTGGACATACGTCACGTCACAACGATCGGGGCGAAAAGCGCCTGCAGCGCAGTGGACGAAGCGCCGCAGGCGCTGCGGGTTTTCAGGTCTCCAAAAACTCCGGCGACCGGAAGACTGTGCCGGCGATGTGCATAAAAGACCGGGCTTTCAGGACGCCCACATAGAGAGCCAAATGCATACCGATTTCCATGATCTCCGTTTTACTGAGGCCCTGCCGCAACGCCCCTTCGATCACCCGGCGGGTGGACAGATCGTACTGTCCCACAACCACCAGGGCCGCCAGGGCGCAGATGATACGGCTTTTCATATCCAAGGCGGGCCGGGTCCAAATCGCCCCCCAGAGGTACTCTTGCATCAGCACGTCCAAGTCGCGCTCCACCGGGCTCGGCTCCGTCGGGTGATAGCCAAAGATATCGGGGATCAATTCCCGATGTTTGGCGACGCCCTGCTCATACAGGGTCTTCGGATCGATAGAGGCATCGTAGGTCTCTGGCGGGGTGTACTCAATGCGCCGCTCTTCAAAGACCTCATCGGCCACGGCCAGGCTATTATACGACGCCGGAATGCCGCCGTAGAAGGCAATCATCATGAGGATCTCGATGATCTCCTCCGGCGTGACGCCCACATTCAGGGCGTTGCGTATGTGCTCGCGGACCCGTCGTGGCGAGCTTCACGGCAGAAGCATTGGTGACCATGACCCGGTGCTTGAAGTCCAGACCCGGACGGCTCCAGATGGACCCGTAAAGGCTCTCGGTGGTGATCCGATACATATCCGGAGCCAGCTCATAGGCGCTGGAGACCGACCCCCTGAAGAGACGCCCTTCGCCCCCACCCAGGCGTTCCCGCATCTCCAAGCCTTTTTGAAACCGCTCTTGTAAAGTCGACATGAAGCCCTCCTATTCTCTCTTCGGGATGGGTTCCCGCCACCACCGCTGGCAAGTCGGTCTGCGTCGTGATGCCTGGCGGTGTATCATCGGCATGGCCGACGATCGCATCGTCACCCAAGCGGTTCATCGGTTTTGCATCGCAAGGTGTCCTCTTTAGGTATCTCCCCGGGTTTTGCGCTGCTCCTGAAGACGTTCCACCGTTGCTTCCAATTCGCGTAAGCGCGCCGCATCCGCGGCGGCTTGCGCCTCCAGGCGCGCGCGCTCAATGGCCTGTTTGATCGCTTTGCTAAGCAGGGTTGAGGTCACCTGATCTTTGGCGAAATAGTCCAGAGCCCCAGCTTGCAAAGCCGCCACGGGCAAGCCGGGGCCATGCCCAAACGCGGTCAGCATGATCACCGGGGTGGTGAGACGTCGCTGACGCTTCTGCTCCAGAAAGGCGAGACCATCCATATCCGGCAGATAATAATCCAGCAGGACGAGGTCATAGGCCTGCGCGCTGAGGGCGTCGAGACCGGCTTCCGCCGACTCGACACGCGTGACGGTAAAAGCGGCATCGTCTGCCTGCCGTAGCGTGCGTTCCAGAAGTAACGCATCCCGTTTGGAATCATCAATCACTAAGACCTGATACGACGGCACGCTCATAGGGCTTACCTCCGTTACATGAAAAACGCGGCACTGCTCGTCACTTCGTCAGCTGATACTCGGTCGTTCCATATACACACTCGTCTCGGGCACATTGCCCCATTTACTGAACGTCGCATACGCGACACCGGCGCCCTCCGCGTCGGCTAAGGCCCGAGCCAGGACGTCGCGACTCTGACGTTCGACCGCTTCCACGACGAGGTCATCCGCCCCTCCCATGACCTCAGGCATCGCTGACATCGCCGGGGCCGCTGCGACGGCCAGGAGGCAGAGTGCCGCACCCGTGCGGGCTGCCAAGGCCGTCGCATACGCCGAGGCGGCATCCGACCAGGGACTCCCATCCACCGCCACGAGGATGCGTTGATACATGACGCCTCTCCTCAAAAGCCCTGCGCAGCCTCACACACCGGTACATACCCAGCGTCTCATTCTCAGTGCATGACAGGTTGCACAGCCGCGCAGGTCTCGGGCTTCAAGCCTCATTCCGAGCTTGAAGCTCTTGCTGCAGGCGCTCCACCGTCGCTTCCAATTCGCGCAAGCGGGTTGCATCGGCCGCGGCTCGGGTCTGCAAGCGGGCTTTCTCAATCGCCTGTTTGATGGCTTTGCTGAGGAGCGTGGAGTTCACTTGATCTTTGGCAAAATAATCCAAGGCCCCGGCTTGTAGGGCCGCCACCGGCAAGCGGTCTTGGCCAAATGCCGTCAGCATGATCACCGGCGTCTTTAGACCTCGTGGTTGCATGGCCTCTAGAAAGGCGAGACCATCCATATCCGGCAGATAATAATCGAGCAGCGCCAGGTCATAGGTCGTCGCACTGAGTGCATCGAGCCCGGCTTGTGCCGACTCGACACAGGTGACGCTAAACACCGCATCCTCAGATTGCCGCAGCGTGCGCTCCAACAGCAGCACATCCCGTTTGGAATCATCAATCACCAAGAGCTGATACGATGGCACGGTCATCGCGCTTGCCTCCAGTTACAGGAAAAACGATGCCTCACGTCAGCACACGGTTAGTCGGCGCCCCGTCGTTTTGGGGCCTTCGGGATCGTCACCCAGAAGGTCGATCCTTCCCCAGGCGTGGCGTCCACGCCAATCTCACCGCCGTGAGTTTCCACGATGCGTTTGACAATCGTCAAGCCAGCGCCCGTGCCTGGATAGGCCTCACGGGTGTGCAGGCGTTTAAAGATCTCGAAGATGCGCTCATAGTGCTCTGCGGCGATCCCGATGCCGTTGTCGCGCACGGTAAAGCGATAATACCCAGGTTGCGGTTCACAGCCGATGGTGATCTCTGGCGCCCGGTCAGGGGCAGTAAACTTCAGCGCGTTACTGAGGAGATTCCCGAAGATCTGGGTCAAACGGCTCCCGGGATAGACCACCGTCGGCAACGTCTCGGGCAGATGCACGGTAGCGCCGGTGTCGGTAATTTCGAGTTGTAAGTCATGCACGACCCACTCGAGCATGGTCTTGACCGCCACCACCACCGGTTCCGTTTGCAGGCGGCCAATGCGGGAGTATTCCAGCAGGCCGTCCAGGAGGGTTTTCATGTGCATCGAATCCGCTATGATCTCTTCACAGAGCTGGCGCCCCTCGGTATCAAGAACCTCACCGTAGTCTTCGAGGAGCCAGCGGGCATAGCCCTCAAACGTTCGCAGCGGGGCCTGCAGATCGTGGCTGGCCGAGTAGGCAAACGTTTCCATCTCGTCGGCCCGGTGACGTAGAATCTCTTGGGCCTGCTGCTGCTCGGTGATATCCCGCATAATGGTGGAAAACAGCTCCACCTCGCCCTGCGCCGAGGTATGCGCAATGAGCACCAGCGACACGGGAATCTCCCGGCCATCGCGCCCGACAAGGGCGATTTGCCCTACCCAGGCGCCATGCTGCTGCGCGGCGGGCGCTCCCTCCTCACGCACCCGCTGCAGCGCCCAGTCTGGCGTGAAGTCGGTCGTGTGCAGATCCAATGGCGCCTCCGCCGCAAGGCCCAGCATACGCCGGCCGGCGGCATTCAGATACAACAGCCGTTCCCCCGTATCGGCAATGCCGACAAAGTCCGTGGTGGCATCGAGGATCGCCGTCAACCGGGAGAGTTCCTGCACGCGGTGTTCGAGTTCGCCCTTGGCCTCCTGCAAGGCGGCTTCGGCTTGCTTGCGGGCCGTGATGTCCGTGGCAATACCGCAGAGCGCATACGGCACGCCCGCCGCATCGTGGAGCGGAAACTTGCTGGATAGAAACGTGCGGTCCGCACCGGAGATCGACACCGCTTCTTCGAACGTGAGGGGCGTATTGGCGGCCAGGACCTCGTGATCGTGCGCGGTCACGGCCTCTGCCACCGCTTCGGGCTGTAAGTCGTAGACCGTCTTGCCCAGGATGTTGGCGCTGGCGGTGTGAAGCAGGGTTTCAAACTGGTGATTGACCAAGCAGAAATGGCCCTTGGTGTCCTTGATGTAGATGGCCGCGGGTGCATGGTCCATGATTTCCTGCAACTGGGCTTGCGACTGTCTGACCTCCTCTTGGGCGTTCTTCTGGTCTCCAGTTCCTCGATGCTCGCCTGCAAGTTTTCTCGCGTGTATTGGAGTTCTTGTTCCAGATCGCGAATGCGTTGCTGCGCCTGCCCCTCGACATCGAACGGCGCATCGTCCGGCAGCACCGGCCGGGGCGGCTGCGCATCCTCTAACGAGAGGACGAAGAGCGATGTGCCCCGTTGCCGATCGGGCACCCATTTCACCCGCAGCGTCAGTTGCCGGATGGTCTCCTCCGTACGTACCCGGACCCCGGTGTACACGATGTCCTGGCGCTCCGTCGCCACTTTGTGCAGCGCGGTGGCCACGGGAATGGACAGGTCGTCCACGAGCAGTTGCAAGACGTGCAAGCTCGGCGTCCCCGTGGGTTTCTTCAAATAGGGGGCGGCATCGCCCATGGTGCGGAGCAGGTCATATTGCTCGCTGACGACCAGTAATGGCGGACAATAGTCCTCGACCACGCGTTCATAGGCCTGGAACAAGATCGGATCGGCACGGCGGGTGTCGTCACGATCACGTACGGGCAACACCGGTTGCAGCACCTGGTGTCCGAGCGGCCCGGTGGGCAGCCGCGTCGTGGCCGGGAGCTTGATATCGCGGATTTTCTGGAAGAGCTTCCATTTGGGGTGCACCACGCGGAATTCCTCGGCCAGCTCCCCGGCCGCCTCGCTAGCCCCCAAAAACAGATGGCCCTGGGGCTGTAGGGCATAGTGCAGCAACGACAGCACGCGTTTTTGCATGGAGGCATCGAGGTAGAGCAAAAAATTGCGGCAGGTGACGAGGTCCATCTTGGTAAACGGGGGATCCTTGAGCAGATTGTGCGGCGCAAAGATGACCATTTCCCGCAGGTTCCGCGCCACCCGGTAACGATTGTCCAGACGCGTGAAAAACCGCTGCAAGCGCTCCGGACTGATGTCCGCGGCAATACTCTCGGGGTACAGACCATTGGCGGCGTATTCGACCGCCTCTTTGTCGACGTCGGTGGCAAAAATCTGCACCTCGGGACGCCTGTCGAGCCGGTCGAGCTGCTCGCGTACGAGCATCGGGATGCTATACACCTCCTCGCCTGTAGAGCAGGCGGCCACCCAGATGCGAATGGGATCGGTATCGCTGGCGTGCTGCAGCATGGGCGCTATGACGTCACGCTCGAGCACGGTGAAGGCCTCGGGATCCCGGAAGAGCCCGGTCACGCCAATGAGCAAATCCTTGTGTAGGGCGCCCAATTCCTGCGGCGAAGTGCGGAGCACATGCAGGTACGCGTCGACATCCGGCACATCGACAATGCCCAGCCGGCGGAAAATCCGCCGGCGTATGGTGGTCATTTTGTAGTGCGTAAAATCGATCCCTTGCACCTGCTGCAACAACGTCAGAATGTCGGTGAGCTGATTCTCCTCCGTCAACTCCGCCGGCACCGTGGGCTCAGCGTCCCGCAGGAGCGGATGCCGAGCGTAGGTGAGCAGAGCCGCGGGCATCTGCGCCGGGGCGAGCACATAATCCGCCAGACCGGTGGCCAAGGCACTGCGGGGCATGCCGTCAAACTGCGCGGTCTCGGCGTCCTGCACCATGACCATGCCGCTGGTTTCCTTGATGGCGCGGATGCCCTGCGTGCCGTCACTGCCTGTGCCGGACAACACAATGCCAATGGTCTTGTCGCCGACATCCTCGGCCAAGGACGCAAAGAGCGTATCAATGGGCAAGTGCAGACCGCGCTCGGATCGCGTCGGATCGGACAACCGGAGCGTACGGTGGGCGATCGCAATGTCCTTGCGCGGGGGGATCAGGTAGATGGCATCCGCCTCGACCGGCATGCCGTCTTCAACCCGGCGAATGGTCATGCGCGTGTGCCGCGCCAGGAGTTGATCCATCAGGCTTTCGAAATCGGGGGACAAATGCTGTACGCCGACAAAGGCCATGCCATTGTCGGCGGGCATATGGGCAAAAAACTGTTCTAGGGCCTCGAGGCCGCCAGCCGAAGCGCCAACGCCAACGACGTGGGAGGGCAGACGGGGCTGCGTATCGTGTGGCGTATGATCAGCGAGTGGTGTCGCGTTGCCGGGATCCATCTGGGCATCTCCTTCAGAGTCTCTCAAGGTGCGCTGTCGCGTCTCACTAGCGTGTACATCCGGTCTCGCGAGCGCTGTGTACGAGGCCGCGGCACAGGGTAAAAGACTCCGGAAACGCGTGTCAAGCAATCAAACAGTCACCTAAATCGCTACAGGAAACAAAGAAGCCGCCCCGACTTCAGGCCTCGGAACCCTATGAAACTTGATGCACCACTAGGGTTCACTGCTGCCTAGTGACGCCTCCGGCTTTGGCAGAGTAAAACAGAAAGTGGAGCCGGCCCCAGGCGTTGACTCCACCCCGATCTGGCCCCCGTGGGATTCCACAATCTTTTTCACCACCGTCAGCCCAGCGCCCGTGCCCGTGTAGGCCTCACCCGGGGCAAGCCGTTGGAAAATGTCGAAAATGCGGTCGGTGTCTTCGGGGGCCACGCCGATGCCGTTATCGCGCACGGTGAAGCGATAGCGCTGGGCGTCTTCATCGCAGCCAACGGTCACCTCCGGCGCACGCGCCGCCGTAAATTTCAGGGCATTGCTCAGCAGATTGCGGAAGATCTGCGTCAGCCGCGCCTCGGGGTAAACGACGAGAGAGAGGGCGGCAGGCAGATGCACGGCGGCGCCGGTATCGGCGATCTCTTGCTGTAGGTCGTGTAGGACCTGATCGAGCACTTGCCGGACTGACACGGCAAAGACAGCAACCTCGACCGGTTTTTGCAGATAGGCTTTGGCCCCGGCCTCAAGCGCCCGGCGGATATCATCGGGACGTCCGGAGGTGGTGAGCACGACAATGGGCACCTGTTTTAAGCGCTCGTCCTGTTGGCAATGGCGCAGGACGTCATGTCCGCCCATCCGCGGCATATTGAGATCGAGCAGCATGAGGTGCGGATGGGGTGAGGTGCTGGGATCGCATAGGGGCCTTGGCGATGCAGATAGGCGAGGGCCTCCTCGCCATTCCGGACGATGCGCAGATCGGACGTGAGCTGCGCCCGTATGAAGGCCCGTTGCATGAGCTGGACATCGCGCGAACTGTCCTCAACGAGCAACACGGTCCGTGGATTCATGGTGGTTCTTTCCGCTTGGGCTCGGTCACCCGAAAGACCGCACCTTCCGCAGGCGTGGCGGCGACCCTATCAGTACGAGGGTTTCTCAATTTCCATAAAAATGACCCCGTCTTTAAAAATCCGGATATCGCCGGTGGATTCCGAGATCACAATCGCAATGGCCTCGGTGACGGAGGTAATGCCCGCGGCCGAGAGGTGGCGAGAGCCGAACCCCGGTGGCAAATGGACCTGGACGTCGAGAGCGGCACTCAGGTGGCGGCCACAACTGACCACCACCCCATCGTCGCGGATCACAAAGGCGCCATCGAGCACCGAGAAGCCTTTGAGCGTTTCCCACAGCTGGGGGACCAGGAGATTGCGTTCCTCTTCAGTGTAGCCCTCAAAAGGATTGAAGATCGTCTGGCGGGAAAGTTGTAGCATCTTGTCGTGATCACCTAGAACAAACGTCGTCCCCACGGGCTTGCCTTCGCGGCCTTGATTGGCCAGCTCCACCGCGAGCTTCAAAAGGATTTCGAACACGACGGAGGAAAGCGCCTGGGTAGACTCGGGGACGCGGATGGCGGAGAGCAGTTCATCCTCATTGCCAATATCCAGGATCATGATGCAATCGAGCACGTCGAAGGCGGGTCGGCCCGTGAGGCAGACGATCTTATCATCGGCCTCGATATAGCCTTCCGCCAGGCCCATGACCACGGCAAGCTTGATCTGCGCCAGGCGTGGCAGAGGAATCGACGGCAAACGCAGCATGGCGGTGACTTCCGCGCTGGGTTCGGTCGTATAATCCCGATGCGTGAATAAGATGACATCCGTGTGCTCCAGCATCCCGCTCGGCAGGGGGAATTCTTGCAACACATCGGCGGAGACGAACAGCGCTTTGGCCCGGATCGCATTGGCAACCGTACAGGCATACTCCAAAATGAGCGCATTCAGGGGAGGCATGGTGGTTCCTTATGTGATCGTCAACTTGGGCAAGAGCCGACTATAGAAGTCTTAGGAACCACTGTCAACCCACCAGACCGTCACTTCAGTGCTGCGCACCGCAAATAAGGGAACCCTAGAGGAGCTGGCATATGAGGGGTCCTCCACGTGGGCACGCGGGATCAGGCGCCTTCGCGGGCGCTCGATATCTCGTGTGTCGGGAACGGGGGAATATTGAGCACATCCTGCGGGAACACCTCGACCAGGACGCCCACCAGGTCGCGCATGGAGACCACGCCAGCTGGCTGGCCGGCATCATCAACTAGACCGAAGTTCCCCTGGCAGAATAGGCGGAGGATTAAGTAGATCAACAGGTTGGCCCAATTCAAAAGTCCATTTACATGGGAACAATCCAACCTCCTGAAACGACATGGCTTATGGTCATACGTTTGCAGACGATGTCAAGCCCATGGTGCAGAATAGGAGCGAAAATTTTGCGATTTACATGGGAACAAAGGTCGATTCGTTTCAGGCTTTTGAGTTTTTATTTCAACAAGTTGCCGCCGAATCACGGGAGGAACTTCGGACTAGAGGAATGTGCCGATAGCCGCCAATACTCATCTGGTTCAGGGCGTAAACGAGTTCGTTATCCAATCCCAGGCATTCCGGCTTGGGTGTCATGAGTGCCTCAACCTGCGTGTGGTCGATATCGATCGCACATGCAGCCACCTTGGTGAGAACGTCCCGCTCGGTGAACACGCCGATGAGCTGCCCCTGATCGACGACCAGCATGCAGCCAATCCGGCGTTGCTGCATGATCTCCACGGCTTCGCGCACGGGCGTGTTGCGTTCGCACGTGACCGCTGGCGCCAGGGTGGGCAATTCACGTAATGGACGCTGCAGCACCATGGTCACCAGCCGCGCCTCGTCCCGTGCACGCTGGTCGGCAATGCGCTGCTCTTCCAAAATCATGGCTTCGCTCATGGTCTTGTCCTTTCGTGGAAAAGTGACTGTGACGCCTCGGCCAACGCTTTGCGCCCTCCGGAGCCGAGACGTCACGAGCCGCGACGCGCCACGGCGGGAGGCGGGGAAGCCTGGTCTTCAGCCTGACTCGTAGGAATGGCCGCTGCTGCCGGGAGCTGCCACGCCCCCTTCCAGAGGGAATAGCCGGTCGCCGTGGGCCTCAGGGCATAGCGCGAGAACACGATCGTGCCGGTGATACCGGCGTATTTCCCGGCCCCATCCATCCATTGCGCCCGCCCATCACACGGGCCTTGACCGTCGCACTGCCACGTCAGCCGGGCCGTATCCCCATCCGGATCCGTCACCAGGCAATGGCCATGCGCACGGCGGCCCGGGTATGGGCGCTCACCCTGACAGACCACGGCGGTGTGATGTAAAAAGCCTTGCTCCGCGTCATTGAAAAACGTACCGCTGAACGTCTCTGCCGGGCGGCTCGGCTCAGCCGCGCCGCCCGAGCCCGCGTCCGTGGTGTACCACCCGAACGTGCCAGAAAACGAGCCCTGCAAGGCCAACTGAGCCTCTACCGGCGCCCCGAACGCCAGTGGGAGTAGGCCCAGCACCAGTAGAAATCCTATGCCTTTCGCCTCCATTGGGTGTCTCCTCGTGCGTGGGTACAGCTGCCACGCGCCCGTGTCCCAGTCCAAGGACACGTCAAGCGGACGCGTGACGGGGCGACGCCGTCTACCGCATGCGCCCATAGCGCCTCACGGCGTACGGGTGACGTAACCGGCGAAATCCCCGCTTGCGTTGTCATGCTATACCGTAGTTATACCCCACCACTCCTTGACGGGGCTATGCGTTGTGCGCTCCCCTTTATGTGAGCGGCGACGCCAACGCGCTCCGACCTGAGCCGTGCCGTTCTCGGACGTGTAGGGTCTATGCCAGGTGCCGTTTCCTCATACGTACCGCATGAGGCGGCGGCTATGAACTTATCGATGGAGAGGCGGTATCTAAAGGGTCCCCCAAACGCTTCCATACCGGAACGCAGAAAGCCGTGCTGATGCTCCTGAATGACTGGTCGCAGCAGCACGGTCATTTCTATCCTGAGTGGGCTGCTGTTTTAACATGCCTGGGGCCGTTTGGCCACGTAACTGTAAAAGTTGCACGCCCCGAAAAAGACGCCGGCAGCGGCGTCTTGGAGCTGCGCGTCCGCCCACGCATCCGCCTCGGCCTGCGTCATGGCGCCACCCTGCGGCAGCAACTTGCGGTACGATTCGATCGAGTCCCGCCAGTAATCCGCTTGCCCAATGTCGGCAAGCACATAGGGAAAGGCCGCGAGCAGCTCTAAACCGGCGCGATGCAGCACCTGCGGCATCTGCCGCATGATCCGCGGGTTGGTGACCAAGGCGTTGATAATCGCATCGTCAGAGACGGGGCCCTGGGGCAGGTTGGGCTGGTTGAAGGCCAGGGTCGAGAAGTCGCTATCGAAGATGGCCACGTGTCCTCCGGGCTTCACCACACGCGCGGCTTCCTTGACGACGGCAACCGGATCGTCCACATGGTTCATCAGCGTGTGCGCAACAGCCGCATCGAAAGCCGCGTCGGGGAAATCGAGACGCCCCGTATCCCCGGTCCGGAACGTCACACGGGCGCCCACGCCTTCCTCGGTGGCCAGACGGGTCGCCACATCGGTCAAATACGGACTCAGATCAATGCCCGTGACCTGGCCGGCAAACCCTGGGCGGGCGGCGATCGCGCGGGCCACGACGCCGGTGCCGCAGCCCATATCGAGCACGGTCTGGGCCCGATCGATCTGCATCGCGTCAAGATATTCTTGCAGCATGCGGGCGAATAAAGGATGGTGGCGACGCGCTTCAAGTCGCGTGACGATGGCTTGCAGCACGGGTTCGTCAACCTTGTGCGTCGGACCATAAGGATCCAGAGCGCTCATACGCTGTCCTCCGATGAAACCTCCACTTCGCTTCGTGTTCCCTCGCGTCCTTCGCGGCTCCCGTTTTCATCCGTGCTTGATCAAATGGCGCACCCGCTCGGGCGACAGCGGAGTTTCCCGCACACAGACGTTGAAGGGCCGCAGCGCATCCTCAACCGCATTGGCAATCGCGGCTGGCGGCGAGATGGCGCCGCCTTCGCCCACCCCTTTTACCCCCAGCGGATTGCGGGGCGAGGGATATTCGAGATGAATCAGGTCGATGTGAGGCACTTCAGCCGCGGTGGGCACCAGATAATCCATGAGCGAGCCACTGAGGAATTGGCCCGTATCATCATAGACCAGTTCTTCGTAGAGCCCGCCACCGATCCCTTGCGCCACGCCACCGCAGATCTGTCCATCGACGATCATCGGATTGATGATGCGGCCACAGTCATGTGACACCGCATAACGCAACAGCTTGACGATTCCGGTCTCCACATCGACCTCGACCAGCGCCACATGCACGGCGCTGGAATAGGTCACGGTCGGCACTTGCCGATACACCGTCGCTTCAAAGTCGGCTTCCACCGGCCCCGGGGCGGCATACGTCGGCAGCGCCGCTTGCACCACCCGCGCCAGCGGTACGGCCGATTGCGGCACACCGCGAACAAAAGCCTGCCCCGCATCAATCTCAATGTCGTCGGCAGACGCCTCCATGAGGGCGCCAGCGGCCTGCGCTAACTTCTCGCGCACGCGCGCCGCCGCTTCATTCACCGCATTCCCGGCCACCACGGCGCTACGGCTGGCAAACGCGCCCACGCCCATGGAAATGGCCGCCGTGTCGGCGTTGATAACACTAACCTAGTCTAGCGGGACGCCGATCGCATCGGCGGCAAGTTGGGCAAACGTGGTCTCATGGCCCTGCCCTTGCGAGCAAGCCCCCGT
Source organism: uncultured bacterium (assembly GCA_965178525.1). GTDB lineage: Bacteria > Tectomicrobia > Entotheonellia > Entotheonellales > Entotheonellaceae > CBCXVS01. Next base: position 14,345 of record CBCXVS010000044.1, read on the forward strand.
CGCCACGACCACACCCCCCGAGGCGTCAACGGACACCGTAGCGCCTTCATAGGGACCGACGCCCGTGCCTTCGATATACGAAGAAATCCCCACGCCACGATAAAGCCCTTGCGTCCGCAACGTGTCTTGCGCAGCGTGAAAGGCATCATAGTCGACCGCCTGCAGCACTTTTTCCAGCGCCTCAGGAAAATCGCCCGTATCGTAGATCAGCGGTTGACCGTCGCGGTAGAGTTGCCCGGTGTCATAGGGCATCTCCTCGGCCCGCACAAAGTTGCGCCGCCGGATCTCGGCCGGGTCCATCGCCAGCGCCTGGGCCAGGCGATCGACCGCCCGGTCCATGACAAAGACCGCCTCAGGCCGTCCGGCGCCGCGATACGGGGCGTGCGGCGTCTTGTTCGTCAGCACCATCTGCGCCTCGACGGCGAAATTCGGCACGCGGAACGGCCCCAGCATGTGCGCCACGGTGTTGTAGGGTTGCACGATCCCCCAGGGATTGTACGCGCCCTGATCGACCAGGATACGGTCACGCACGGCGACAATACGCCCGTCGCGCATGGCGGCGATCTCGATGTGATGCACCTGCTCGCGCGAGTGGATCGAGGCCATAAAATGTTCGCGCCGATCTTCGATCCACTTCACCGGCTTGCCGAGTTGCACCGCCACGAGCGGGATGAGAATTTCCTCCGGATAGCTGCTGGCTTTGACGCCAAATCCGCCGCCGCCGTCGGACGCGACGACACGAATTCGATGCGCGGGCCAACCCAGGACGTTGATCAAGGCGTTTTGCACGAAGTGCGGAAACTGCGTCGCATCCCACATCGTGAGGCGATTTTCGACGGGATGGGGCTCGACCACCAGCCCCCGGCACTCGAGCGGAACGCCGGAATAGCGGTGCATGCGGAAGCGCTCACGCACCACGACATCAGCCGCTTGCATCGCCGCCTCGGCATCGCCAATACGGTGGGTAAAACGCAACGCCATATTATCGTCCCAATCCGGATAGACTCGTGCGGTCCCAGGCGTCGCCGCCGTTTCCGTGTCGATCACCGCCGGCAGGGGATCATACGCGACGTCGACGCGTTCTGCCGCGTCCTCCGCCTCCGCCCGGCTCCGGGCCACGACGACGGCGACGGGTTCGCCGACATAGCGCACGGTGTCGCGGGCCAGAGGATATTGGGGCGTCGGGCGTTGGGTAAGATCGAGGCGGGCTTCCAGGGCCGGCGGGGCGCCGCCGGAGGTCGGCATCGGTTTCATCCAGGCGGCCAGATCGCTGAACTGAAAGACGCCCGCCACGCCCGGTAGCGCTTGTGCCGCTTCCACATCGATAGCCGTGATGCGGGCATGGGCATGCACGCTGCGGACAATCGTGGCATGCAGCAGACCCGGCAGGGTGATGTCATCCACATAGCGGGCGTTGTCCCGGAGAAGCCGCTGGTCTTCCATCCGTGTCACCGATGCCCCAAAATATCGTGTCCCCACGGGAACTCCTTCATCGCAAGATGTCATCTGCAGGCGACTGCCGCCACATCGCCATGGTCTCAGAGGTTTTTTATGGAAGCGCGCGACGCGTTCGTCGGCGCCCTGATCGTCGGTGTTTCCCCAGCGCTTGCCATTGCATTTTATCCGGAAGCCGAGGTCTTTTTGATTGATGTCATTGTCGTGCAGGGGCTCGTCGTCCGGCCGCGCAGCCTCCTGCCAGCGACGACAATCTAACACGATACCCCATCGTTCGTCCGCACATGGCGTGGTAACACATGGGGTGGCGTTCGTCCACTCGCCCGAATCTCACGTTCGCCTCCTCCCTGCGTGTCACTTTTGACGCCTATTTCGGACAAATCCTCCAGTCGTTTCCGACAGGCAATACGTTAAGGTTCTCACCTCGCTATCAGGTGGCATGTAACTGGGGCGTCACGGCGCCAACCTGCAAGCCACGTTGATCCGTTACCCAATCTGTGTCAAGAAGGAGCCGGTTATGAAGAAGCACCGTTATGCGAAAGCGGCGACAGCCCTCATGGCCCTGATGCTGGTCGGCCCCAACGTTTTTATCGCTGTAACGTCTCTTGTTCCCGGCTCTTTGGCAGCAACAAGATGTGCGGAATGGGTTGCCCAAGTGGTTTCTGTGCAGGGAACGGTGGAAGCCCAGGGTGCAGGGGCAACGTCGTGGCATGCCGTGCGATTACACGACACGTTCTGTCTTGGTGATATGATCCGGGTTCGGAAACACAGCCGAGCCGCGATCATCTTCCGGAATGAGTCCATCTTTCGACTCGATCAAGAGACCACGGTCACGTTCACCAAGCCCCAAACCGCGTCGACCTTTTGGCTTGATCTGCTCTCTGGCGTGGCCTATTTCTTCAGCCGCGCTCCCAAGAGCTTAACCGTCACAACCCCCTATGTGAACGCCGGGGTGGAAGGCATGGAATTCGGGCTCTGTCGCAAATTCTGGTGTGCAGATGCATCGGGGTGGGGGTGATAGAGGGTGCCGGCTCATGTGCTAGGGCCATGGGGCGAACTCGAAAAATTCACACACGAGCCTTTGCAAGCGTCTTTTCTCTTGAAAGGGAGCTTCCAGCCTAGTAATACGTCAAGTTTGATTTGATGGATCGCGTTCCCGTCCGGTTCCCCCCCCCTTGCCAAAGGGGGGAGTGGAAAGAAGGGGCCGATGCGGATGAATACCCGGCGCCGGGAGCATCGACATGCCAAGGTCTGGTGGCAACACCCTCTCAAGAAGGAGGAAAAAGGATGAGGATGACATCGGGTCCTTTCTTCGGTTACCTGCAACGAATCACGCTCTTCCTCGTCGTTTTGGTCTTACTAGGAAGTTGCCAACGACACTCGGCCTTGCCGACACTCGTGACACCTGTGCAAGCTGATGTGATCGATTTTGCCACCCCTATGTTAGGGGAAGATCTGCAGCGTGTCATTAATCCTTTTGTGGATCGGGCAACACAGGTGACGTTTACGGTTGAGTCGAGAGGAGGTGACAAGGCGGTCGTGGGGCTCGTCAAAAACCGTGTAACGCCGACGTGTGTAGGGCCGGCTGATGATGACCAAAAGCTCGGGACAGGGCAACAACTCGCGACAGGTCAGCAACGTATAGGACAAGGTGGTTTTGCAATCCGAGCGACGTTTCGCGGGCTGCTTGCGCCTCCGGTGGTCGTCTCGGTCGAGTTTCAAACCGAAGCGCAACGACGTGTGCGCCTCCGGCTCTTTGGCCTCAATGGAACGGAAGTGGCCACGACAACGGACGCGGCTCTACCCGAGGGCGGGAGATGCGATATTTCGGGAGGTCCCAGGGCGCGTAAGTTCCTGGCGGTCACGTCCACGCAGCCGGTGGCTTTTGCCATCATGGACATGGATCCGGCCACAGGTAACGTGGCCTTTGTCCTTGATAACTTTAAGTTTTTCTCTGGAATGAATATCGTTTGCACCGTTGATGGCACGGAGAAGCAATCCTGCATTGGCACGGATGAGTCTGAAGTTATCATAGGTACGGAGCAGGGTGATGTGATCTTGGGCCGGGGTGGCAACGACATGATTCAGGGGCTCGGCGGTAACGACGTGATTGATGGCGGTAGCGGCAGTGACCTCATTGATGGCGGTCCGGGCGATGATCGACTTGTTGGTGGCGATGGCCACGACATATTGTTATTTGGTAAAGGCAACAACACGCTCTTTGCGGGCCAAAGTACTGCTGCCGGCACTTGTGCTTCGAACAGTGGCCGTTGCATGCCAGATGTCAATAAGTGTTACGAAGTTCGCGGCGGTGGGACGCTCAAGTACGTCGGGTGTGGTGGAGGCGATCTCTGTCCTGGCACTCGCGGTAACGACACAATCCTGGGCTGTGGTGGCAATGATCTCATCGTTGGTAATGGTGGCATGGACACGATTGATGGTGGTGCTGGAAGCAACGATAGATGTATAGCTAACACTAGCAGCGCTTGCATATGTTGTGAGAATGTCTCCGGTTGTACTTCCTCCTGTCCTCCGTAGCCATCAGCGTAACAGCCTATCATAGAGGTCCGGAGATTTTGCGGATGGGTTCCTCTCCTTACCGCTTGCCACAGGCCAGCTCCATGCCGATGCGGGAAAATTCCAGCGGCTGTTCTGCGTGCCGGTGCATCTGTACTTCATTCGTATGTATCCCTGTATCCGCAGTTGTCTTCCTGAGCACGGCAAGAGGACTCGGCAACACACCGCCTGGGCTAGGCGGAACGCCATGACGCCCAGCCAAGACCAAGCTACTGATCGTGCCCTCCCATCGCCGTGCTGCACATTGGTTACGCAACAGGGTCGCGCTCTGCCTGAAGTGCTGCGGCAGGGGAGACACGGTCGCATGGAGATTGGTGAGGGCTTGAATCTCGACCGTGCCATCAATACCTAACTCCGAGGAGGCATTGACCTCACTGGCTGAATCCGCGAGGAATGCTTGAGCCGTAATACGAATGTTGCCTCCTCGCCCCTCAAATGCTTGTGCACGAATCCGGCTGTCCTGCAAAAGCACCAGCGGCGTATCCAAGGAGATGTCACCCCCACCTGTCTCGATTCCACCCCTGACGCTGGCCGTGATCTCGCTATTCTGCAGTCGAACAAGCGATCCCGCCATCACGCGAATATCGCCTCCGTCGGCGCGGTCAGGTCAGCCTGCGTCGTTATCTCACTGTTTGCCAGGAGGAGCGTGTCACTGACTGTGATGATCAACTTCCCTGCCTTACCCGTCTCAGTGCTCCGTGCAGCAATGAGCGCCTTGTCGGTGAGTAGGAGGCGTTTGGTATGCAGCGTAATGTCCCCACCCAGCCCAGCAGCGGACGTCGTGGAGGAAATCACGCCTTGATCCCCAATGAGCAACATCTCGGCCGTCATCTCGATGTTGCCAGCAGGCCCGCTGCCACCTAATGACGTACTGAAAATCCTGCTACCAGAGCCCGTAATAGTCACGCTTTCTGTCGCCGTGATCCGTACCGTACCCCCCATACCATTCCCGGCGGTGCTCGTGCACATCTCGGCTCTGCCTGTGAGGGTGAGGTGCTCTACCTCCACCACCATGTCGCCCGCGCGTCCGCCAATTACTGTCGCAGCTCTGATAACCGATTTACTGTCCACATGCAACTTGCTCGCCGTGATCCGGATGGCTCCTGCATTGCCTGGGCCTCCGGTCGTACTGGTTTCGAGTAGGCTCTCATTCGTGACGATCATCTGCTCCGTGGCTTCAACGACAATACCGACCTGTGCATTCGTCACCGAACCAATTGATGAAGATAGAATGGCCGAAGCATCTACCACTACCCGACCTCCCTGAATGAATACCGTTCCGCCAGGACTGCCCACGCCCTCCGTCTCGATCGTCGCATCAGTAAGACGCACGTCCCCAAGGCGTTCGAAGTCCGTCGTGACATTCGAGATGGCATCTGGCGCACGGAGAGACACTGCCCCCGGTGACGCAACACTCACCATGTGTACCCGGCCACTCGGTGCGCTCAGCTGCCCCCCCCCGCAATCGTGAGGTCGCCTCCTATCACTGCCACGGTTTCGCTTGTAGGGACATGAAGTCGACTCCGTTCGATAGCGATCCCAGTAGGTTGCGCACTGATAAATCCAAAAGCCGAAGGCGGAGCTACTGTCAGTATGCTCGCCGGCGCCAGGGCGGCATGAAAAACACCACCGTCACCCAAGCGCAGCACATCCGCCGTGCTGACATGAAACGATCCATTGATGTTCAGTGTGGCATTGGGCCCAAACATCACGCCGCTCGGATTGAGCAAAAAAAGAGTCGCCGTCGATTCCAGGCCACCATCAATCATGGATTCCATCCCGCCGGTCACCCGGCTGATGATATTCTCGACCCTTGAATCACCTATAAACCCGGCAGTGTCATGGGTCCCGACACTAAAACGGTCGAAACTGTGAAACAAATTGGGCCCATTCCCAGGCCGTGTCCCCTGCATGATGTCGAAGCGGTTGCCGTCTTGGGTTACGGTGGTTCCCAAGGTACCATCAGGCGTTATCGTGGTCGATACTTGAGCGGAGCTGATGGTCAGCATGCCGATCAGCAACAACCCAGCACTCATGAGTATCAGAGGCAAGTTCAAATGAAACGGCGACAGAGGCCATCTGGTCATACAGTGAAGCGGCATGATGCATGTCCTCTCGACTGGCGGTCAGAAAGCGTTTCACATGTCACATCACAACCAATTGTTGATCATGAGAAACGGCGCCCAGAAAAAGGGATCAGCATATTCGGGGCGATGAAGCAACGCGAGCTGCGCGTGTTGCAGAGCCTCGGCTCTAGATACGCCCGGCTGTCGGAGCTGCTCATAAAATGCCTGCATCAACACCGCCGTGGCTTCATCCTCCACCGGCCACAGCGTGGCCAGGGCGCTCCGGGTGCCGGCCTAGATGGCCACACCGGCCAGGCCCAAGGCGGCACGGTCGTCTCCTCGCGCCGTGTTACACGCACTCAGCGTTAAGAGTTCGAGAGGTTGATCCCGGAATCGCACGCGGCCCACGATTTCATCCAACCGCTGCATGGTCAGTTTGTTCGCTTCGGCATCGGCGGTGAGGATAAACGAGTCTTCAACGTCACGGGCAAAACGACCGTGCGAGGCAATGTGCACAATACTAAATTGGCGCTGACGCATCGCCGCTTCAAGCTCGGCCCGGCGGAACTCCGGCAGCGTCTGCACACGACCGCGGAAGAGGCGCTTGATCGCTTCGAGTTCATGCTTGACATGAGGTAAGGCCGCAAAGTCCGAACTCGTTGGCTCGGCCACTCCGGCTGCCAGCATCTGCAACGTGGCCCGCGCCAGAGGCCGTGGATCGGTCAGCTCGAGACCCGGAGTAATCGCCAGGGCATACTTACGGATGAGAAACCGCCGCCCATCATGCAGGGCTGCAAGCGGGATGGTGCGCAAGGCGCCATCGGGGACAAACACCAGGGTCCGGATAGACGTGGCCCGGAGGTGTGGCTCAAACGGACGAATCAGTCAGGTATACAGTTGTTGCGCGTGCCGCCGGTACAGCTTCTCGGACCCTTCTTGTAAGGCGCGGCGAAACGCGATCGCCACACTTTCCAGTTCGGCCGCCGGCGCCGCCACCGTAAAGCGCTTGAGCCCCGAGGGTGGCCGCACCAATAGTTCCATGCGATCCGGGAGGAGAATCGGGTAAACAACGACGGCCGCCCTCGCCACTTCTGCGGAAATCTCCTTGAGTGACTTACGCGACGTCAGATGAGGCTGCGCCACCACACATGTGTCCCCGAAATATTCTTGTAACTCGGCCTGTTTGAACCGTTCGATCGTATTCTGCGCCTGCTCCAGGTCCTGGACCGCTTGCTCAGGGCTCGACACGGCAGCCCGGTGTAAGAGGAGGTCCACGAGCTGGAAATAGAGTGGCCCCAGGGTGGTCCGGGTAGAGGCGACGCGAATTTTCCCATACGCCTGTGGAAGTTCGTGGCGCAACGCCTGCAGGGTCGTCACGGCGCGCTGATACGCGGCAATAGCCGCATCACGGTCCCCCAGTGCGTTGAGAATGCGTCCGGTTTGCCACTGCCACTGATAGAGGGCATGTGGGACATAGACCTGTTGAGCGGCCAGGACGGCCTGGCGAGTTAGACGTAATGCCTCTTGATAGCGGTGGGCTTCTTCGTAGAGCGTACCCAGATGTCCCCAGGCATACGAGGCCGCGCGTGGGTCGCCGAGCCTTTGCGCGATCCTCGCGGCATCGCCAAACACCTGGGCGGCTCGGCGCACGAGGTTCGGGTCCGCTTCGGCCAACTGATGATAGAGCTGACCCATGTCGATGAAGTCGTAGGACTTGGCGTGGGTCGGCGCGACGCGTGGCATGTGCGCCACGGCTTCATGCAGAAAGGCCCGGGCGTCTCTGTACCCGCTTGCCGGCTGAACGTCTGATGTCTGATGCATCTCCACGGCGGCCATGGCGGCATGGGTCAGCGCCCGCGCCGCCAAGGCAGGATGCCGGGCTTGTTGCGCGGCCTTGGCGCTTTGGCGATAAAAATCCAGGGCCTGAGAAAAATCAGGGGTCTTTTGAGACATGAACACGTTGCCAAGGTTATTCAGGACAACCGCCTCCAGGCCAATATTGTGATGGGCGCGCGCGCTATCTAAGGCATCGTGCAGCAATGCTTTGGCTTAGTCTGGGGGACCCGTCGCGATATGGAGGTTGCCCAAGCCGGCCAGGACAGTAGCAAGCTGCTGCTGATCATCTGCCTGCTCTGCCAGCTTCCTCGCCGTTTCCAGGCTACGTAAGGCTTGACGGTAGAGGCCCAGGGCTTCATATGCTTGGGCCAGACGCGTGAGCGCGAGGCTGTGCGCGGTGGGCTGACGAGCACGTTCATACAAGCGGGCCGCCTCATGCCAACTTTCGACCGCGCCCTCGAAGTGACCGTTCCGAAAGGCTTGCATACCGCGTTCCACGTGGTCCTGCGGTGCGGCTCCCGGTTCGGCTGCCGCCGCAACCTCCCAGACCGGACTCACGCACCCCAAGAGGGTCAGCATGCAAAGCGTTTGTATCCACGTCAGCCCTCGTTGAGCCCAAGCGGCTGGTGGTGACTCACGCTCTCTGGCGGGAAGGACGTAACGGCATGATCGAGCCCTGTTCACGCGGTGATCTCCTCCTGTGGCGTCCCTCATGCATCATACAACAGCCAAGAGATAACCTTCTCATGGCGCAGGTGAAATGCAATGCCTGGCGCGTCATAGCACCAGGTTTGCCCTGGTGACAGCTCCTGCATCCGAGACGGTACGCCATAGCGCTGGCGGACCCGGTGGGCAGAATCCCCGATGGCTATCCCACCCGTACTCCGGCCCGGATACCCGTCTTGCACCAGAATCATGCTGATCGTATCTCCTCGCGACACGGTGTGGACATGTTGAGGATACTGTGATAGAGTGAATGACTCGTCACGCAACGACAGTCGGCGCTTCTTTGGTGTGCCCCATTGTCGCAGCCTGTCTCCTTCAAAATCGCCGACACGGACCTCGTTGATATGTTCGTCGTAGCTTGGCGTGATGGGAGGCGGCGGCATCGACGGCGCCAGCGCCGGGAGCTTTTGCCGCAGCATGGCGGTACGCGGGCTCGCCGGCGCGAGTCGCACGTACTAACGCCAATACTGTTGCGCGTCTTGCATGCGGCGCGTTCGGTACGCCTGCTCACCCAAGTTGAAGACAGCCAGTGCGTAGGCCGCGTCTCGCTGCCGCGCCTCGTGCCATGCGTTTGAGGCTTTCTTCGGTTCGCCTAGATACCAGTGGGCAACCCCCAGGTTGTTGAGGGTGGCGGGAGAACGCGCGGCAACGGGCACGCGTAGGAGTCGCTCAACCGCGGCATGCAAGTCCGCAGGGTTGTCGTCAACGATACGACGAATGATGAGGGCGGCTCCTAGATTGGTAGAGGAGAGCCCATAGGTAGGATCACGTTCGATGGCAGCGCTATAGAATGTGATCGCGTGGTCCAGATGCTGATGCACACGCGCGGCAGGTCCATCAGCACTTCGACTCATCATTTTTCTAAGCCGGATCTGTCGAGCTCGTGTCTCAGGATCAATGGCAAGAGAGAGGTGAAAGGGAATCACGTCGGGCATCTTTTTCCAGAGTCGATGCGCCTGTAGGGCAAGCTGATGATGACTCACCGCCAGGTTATGGAAGACCTCACGGCTTTCGAAAACAAGCCGGAACGCATCAAAGGCGTCGATCGCGAGTTGGTATTGACCCGCGTGGTAGAATTGCAAGCCCAGGTGGAAGACGTCGACCTCGCGCATGACTTGTTGTAACCGACCCTTGACCGCATCTGCCCGCTGCTGCGGCGTCGGATGGGTATCCGATCGAGCCCGGACCCATTCTTGAAAAAAATTAACGGTAGGATCGTCGGCAACGACGGCGTGAGTGTTGAACCCGGCCATCGCGGCATAGATGATGCTGTACACATCTGCCCGCAGTTCTTGCAACCGCCGATCTTCCCCGATCTTTCTCAAGATGGGCGGCGTATCGCCCGGCTCAAATGCCGCAATAAATCGTAGATGCCAGAAATCCCCTCGAAGATGATGAGCTAATTCATGTCCCAAGATAAAGGCCAGCCGGGTCTCGCCCTGAATCGCTGCCTGGGTGCAGCGGCCGAGTAAGCGCGCCAGCACCTCCTGTGAAAGAACGATGGCCCGACTTGGGAGCGCAATGGCCAACGGACCGCTTGCAGGATTTTTCTGGGTGATCGCCAATGCCGGTACGCGCACCGGTGACGTACCGGCCGCCTGTACCACGCGGTCAAAGATGGTGCGCGCCTTCTTCACACACGGATCGTCCGAGGCGGCCCGCTCATAGTGCTGATACCAGTAGGCCATCTGATCTCGGGTCGGCGCCGCAACCGCAACCCCAAGGGCCAAAAGCGTGAGCACGACGGCAAGTCCGGGTCTGCAGGGCCGTGGTTTTTTCCCTAAGGTCAGCATACCTTCTCCTGTCTGGGTTCAGTCGCTCAACATGCGTTGCACGTCCTGCACGAGCCGGTCTATCGTCCGGATATGCGGCTCGGTTAGGGACGAGCGCGTCACCAAGTGATGCAACTGCGCCAGCTTGTCCCGGACTTCTGGCGGGAAGGTCACATCGGCAGTCAGAACATGCTGTAACGCCTGTACGACCGGACCTTGTCGAAGGGCTTTACGGTCTCGGGTATGAGCCGCCAACGACAGATTCACCAGCCATGCGCCCGCCCGGAAGTATGTCAACCCTTCTGCCTTGTCCGCCTCCTGGTATGCCGTCTCATATAGCGCTTCGAAGGCAGCAAGCAACTGGGCTGACACCGTATCCCTTTCCTGACGGCTTTGGATGTGGCTCTGCATCGCCTGCATGTATGCCGTCAACACGGCCGGTGCGTGGACCCTTTGCAGCGCCTGGACGAGGCCATCGAGGTGGGAGACCGCGCGTTCGACGTCACCACTGCGTAACCAGGCAAGGGTTGCCGCGTATCCCGTACCGATGTGAAACATCAGCGTCCGGGCCGGCAAAGGCGCGAATCTATAGTCCTGAGGTGGTCTAGCTATGTCAGGAGAGATCAAAGCGCTGAAGGCATCTGCATGCTGCATCTCCTGCTGGAACTGATCAATATGGCCAGAGGTCGCCACTCGAGGGGCGGCAAGCTGATGCGGTCCGAACGCGCGGAAACCGAGCCAGACATTCACACTCAACGACATGAGGAGACCTACAGACAGCGCCCACCTCCAGCCTGTCGGTTTGCGGACGCGCTGACGCGGTTCCATCACGACTGCTCCCCAACGGGCACGCGCGTTTCGTACGAATGTGACGACAGCCGCTTTTAGCGTGGCGGGCATTTCCGTATCGATTAGACGTCCGTATGCGGCCATCACGTCATGTGTATCATCTTGGATCGGCATCAACTCGAGCGTCACAGTCTGTCCACTCTCAAGGGTGACGCCGAGCTCGATACCCTCGGATGTAACAGTTGCCATATTCGGTAGCAGAAACACCGCCAGGCGGAGGTCTCCCGACGCATCTTGACCGATGAGCTCAACGGCGATGGCATTGCGTGGGACCGTGAACGGTGGCCAAGCGCGCCCTCCTGCCTCGAAGCGCGCCTGTTCTACGCCGTCCACACATACCCGTAGAGACCCCCTATCCACACGGTATTGCCGCCGCCGTCTGCGCAGACGGCGCTGCCCATGTTGCATGAGCCGTAGCTCCGTCGTGGTGAGGGGTTGGGGATGAAAACGATTGGACGCGGTAGGAGGCGGATCGGCGTCATCCGGAGGCGGTCCGTTGGTAAAGTTTGGGATGGATAACATGTCATCAGGATCCTTAAATGCCATCGGCATTTCGCGATTGTACTCATGGATGAAACGCGGGAAGCCGGCACATGCAGGATCGTACAGGATGTGGATACGAGTCCGGTCGGCTATTTCACGGTCGATGGCTTCACAATCGACGGCTTCGAGCCCAAAATACGTGTCAAGGAGTGTCGCCTCGCATGACTGAGGCGCATGACATGGGGTCCAAGGCGCAAGAGCGGCGAGCGCATCATGGATCAGTTGGCGCTCCGGTTTTGCGGGACATCGGCAATCGTCTACCGGCGCGTCGGTAAAGCGTTGGACGAGGATGTCATGAATATTCTTTTTGACACGCCGGATATTGGCTTCAGGAAAGCAATCCGGTGCAAGCCGTACGATGTCGCTAGGGCGATAGCGATAGAGGAAGCAGCCGATGGCGACAGCGGCCCAGTAGGAGGGGCGATCCATGGTGCGCCAAATCACACACTTCAGGTAACGCACAAGCCGGTCTGCCGAGGTCGGGCAGTATCGTGAACGTTTTGGCGTACAACTGGCCTCCTGTTCACGTTCCCACCACTCGGAGACAACGTAAACCCCCACTTGAGGGAGCAGATCCTCAGGAATTTTGAGCTTGTAAGGTCCGAGTTTTGCCGCATGTGGGCGACGATCTTGCGGGTGACGACTCAGCACGCACCAATCACAGGCTTCTAGGGTCACCTGGCACGCCATGTCTCGCTCGGGATGCAGGACATGGGCGAGCGTGAACATGGCTTGGATCGTGGTATCGGTGGGCATCAACGTCTTCCCAGTAGTTTGGCGCGATTCATCTATTCTAAGTGCCTGGGCATCATTATCTTTATATATTTCTCCAGAGGAAAGATATAAATTTAATTTTGCCTCAGTACTGATAGCAACTCCTCAGGACTCTACTATATCAGCCGCCTGCCCAGCGTGTCACTTTTGACATCGACTGCAGCTCAATCTGCCTGACGCCTCCTTGACGTGATGCCGTAGACTGGCCTCAAACATGGCGAAGAGCCGACATCTTGCATCCATAAGGAGGATACCATGAAAAGCCCACTTGTCTTGATCATCTCGCTTACGACCTTAGCCGCCGGCCTCCTCTTGATGGGGCCTCATCATGTCTTAGGAGCAGAGCTCAACGAGGCCAAGATCGACAGCGGCTTGCGGCGGCTCGCCATGGCCCTAGCCCGAGCCCTCGATGACGAAGAGGTCAGGACCGTCATCGACGAGGCGCTGTCAAAGGACACTGGGTCGACGTTCCTCTCGGACCTCATCGACTATCCGCTGAAGAACGGAGCCCCCTTCGGTGAACGCCTCGCCGTCTTCTACCAGCCGGCAGGTGACCACACCACCGCCCTGGGGGAACTCATGAGCCTCTTTCAGGCGATGGCTGATATCGAACTCTCTCTTCCCTTCGGCCGGGATACGTGGGACCCGATGGCCGAGGCGCCACGCGTCACCTACGTGGCCCATAGCCCCGCCGCTGAAGAAGCGCCTCGTGTCGCGCTGTTTGACGTCCACGGCGACGTCAGCCACCTCGACCCTCGCGTCGACCCTGGCTTCCCGGTACTGGCCCTCATCTACAGAGACCTGAGCGAGTATCTGGCTCGGCGCGAGGAAGAGATGTCAAGCGTGGGGCACGGGTCGGCGTTATCGTCGTCAATGTTGCCACAAGCCGCCGGATGTAACGACTTGACAACCTACACCTCTTACCCGCTGTTCCTCTATGCGCAGATCCGAGACATCCACGAGAACAGTCTCAACGGACCGGAGGGCTTTGCCTACTTTGCGGCTGCTGGCACTGAGAAGACCGGCAACCTGCCCACCTCTCTTGGCGGCGAGAGCGGTTGGTCCACCAACGTATGGGCCAGTAATTTCCAGGGGCCGATCAAGGTCAAGAAATCTCGTGACCAGTGGGAATGGACTGCTGATGGGTGGCTGCAGTCGTCGTGGCGGCGTTACCCGGCCCGCTATTGCAAGCAGACCGTAAGTTCAGCGAGCCGCTTGTCGCTCAAACGCTACACCATCAAGGAGGATGATGAGTGGTGGGATGACTACGTCGGCAAGGTTCGGATCGATCATCGCGCCTGTAAGAATGACGTCTTCGATGCAGGCGCCACACGTGGCTGGAGCGACGCGTATACGCTCAGCGGCGTAGACGACGTCGTCCGGACACGCTACAAGCTCTACTGTATGCACACCCGCAGATGCCAGGCCTTAGTCCACTGCCCCAATGCGAGGATCTTGACCTGTACCGACAATAGCCGGTGCAGCGCCGGCAAGTGTAAGAGCGGGCCCAATTGGGTGGAGTGTAACGGCCGTCGTGAATACTGCGAGACATGTATAGAAGAGTGCCCGTAGTGTTGAAATCCAAATCTGTTGCAACCGATTCACATCCATGCTTTGTGTATGCAATGGGTTGAGAGGAAGCAGTTGCCAACGTGTATGACGTGGATTGTTACCTTAGGGGATAGAAATCCACGACAACTAAGAAGAAAGGAAATCGGCTATGTACAAAGAGAGTTGCTGGAAGGGTCATGTCCTTGTCGCTTCGTCGATCGTCACCCTCTGTCTCGTTCTGAGTGGCTGCGTAACTGCACCCCACAATAGGCAATCCGTATGCCCAGGAAATAGATTTGCCGTCAACGGATACACCCAAAACCCGAACGCCGTCATCGAGATCGAAGCGCTCAATGATGATACCAACATCTGGGAGAGAGTGAGGACCACCACGTCAAATTCCAGTGGCACCACTTTTGGAGGCGATACCGCCTATTTATGGGCCACCAGAGTGACCCTGGGAGATCAACATTACTCGCCTTTTCGCCCTGACGCGTTCGCCAAGCTCAGAGTCCGCGAAGCTGGGGGAACGCTGGATTTCCTGTTCACGTTTGATCAAGGCGGTGTGCAGTGCGTCATCGACGAAGTGATCCAGGAGGGGAGCACATGGTTCGCTGCCGGATTGGCGTGCCGGAGTGATCAGTCGCCAGAGATCACGCTGATCTGCATCGGTTAACCCGAGCTCGGGATAACGATATCGTCTTTAAAAGATGCGAGCGGCTTCAAGAAGCAAAGGCGCCGGATGGGAAAAGTAGCGCCCGACATGGGTCACGAGTTGCTTGTTATGGCCGAGGTGGAACGGCTTCCTCCCACAACGGCCATGTCGGCCACGTTGGCCGACGATCGAAGGGAGAGGAAGCGCAGAACAAGGAGAACGCTCATGACACACTTGAAGCCCGACTTCCAAGACCCCGAGAACGAAAGCTTCATCTCTATATCAGAAGATGAACTCGTCTCGGTACAGGGCGGTGCTTCGCTGTACGTCGATGGCATCTATTGGGGTGAGATACCCAATTTATGGCTTCCCATCATCTGTTAAGTAATGGGAGGCTAACATTCGCCGCGCCTTAGCGCTGGGAATGTTGGCTCTCACCCCAGGGGGTGATCAGGACCAGACCTGCGCACCCCCTCCGTCTCTCCATTCATGCGTATGATCATAAGTTGTCAATGCGGGTCCGTTGCGGGTCTCGATCAGGTGGCCGTTTAGATGGAGATAAAGCATGTGGCGCCGATACGCATGTGTTCGACAGAGCGATCAGAGTGATTGTGGCGCTGCGGCGCTCGCAACCGTTGCACTTCACCACCGGCGGTCGATCGGCTTACAGCCATTACGCGACCTCGCGAGCATCGACCGCATCGGCGCCAATCTCTTGGGATTGTTGCGAGCCGCCGAAACGCTCGGTTTCTCAGCCAGGGGAGTCAAAGGGACATACGACGCCCTGCTGCAAGCGCCCCTACCCGCTATCGCACATGTGAAGACCGAAGATGGCCTGGGACACTTTATGGTGCTCTATCGGGTGAAACCAGAGGCCGTTATCGTGGCCGATCCGGCCTCTGGCATCCGCAAGTTATCGCGTGATGCGTTTTGCCAGTGTTGGACGGGTTACCTGCTGTTGATCGTTCCAGACCCTCACGCGCGCGTTGCCGTTTCAGATGGCATGTCCATCAGTCCATTCCGGCGATTTCTGGGTCTGCTCCGCGTCCACACGTCTGTGCTGAGTGAGGCCTTCTTCTGCGCCTTGCTCATGGCCCTGTTGGAAATTGGCGCCTCTTATTTTATTCAACACCTCGTCGACTCCGTGCTGGTCCGACATGAGGGGCGATTGCTCAACGCACTGGGAGTTGGCATGGTGCTGCTTCTCCTTTTTCGGTGCCTTTTCGCTATGTTGCGTCAGTACTTGGCGGCCCATGTCAGCCGTAAGGTTGACCTTGCCCTGATCGCCGGCTATGCCCGCCATATTCTGCAACTCCCCTTGGCTTTTTTCGAAACCCGGCGAGTAGGCGAAATTCTGTCACGGCTCAACGATATCGCCAAGGTGCGGGAGGCGATTAGCGGCACGACGTTGACCGTGGTCGTCGACGGCGTCCTCGTGGTGTTCTTGACAGCGGTCTTGTGGTTCTATGACATACCGCTCGCGCTGGTGGCCACGGCTTTTGTTCCCCTGTTGGTCCTGAGCGCAGCAGGACATCACCCGGCCGTGCGACGGGGCTCTCGCCGGGCGATGGAGAATGCCGCCCATCTCTCGGCCCATCTGGTGGAGGATATTTCCGGCGCCGAGATGATCAAAGCATTTAGAGCCGAATCGATACGAGCTCAAGAGCGGGAGATGAGACTCGTCGACTTCGTTCAATCGACCTTCTCCCTACAAAAACTCAGTATCAGCATGAACGCCATGGGGATGTTCATCACGGCCATGGCGGGTATTGTCGTCCTCTGGTATGGCGGTCACCGGGTGATGGCGGGAGAACTGACGATTGGCCAATTGATGTTCTGTTACTCGCTCCTAGGCTACTTGCTGCAACCGTTGGAGCGACTGGCGTCGATCAATGTGCAACTGCAGGATGCGTTCGTGGCGGTGGATCGGCTCTACCAGGTGTGGAAGTTGGAAAAAGAGTCGCTCAGCCATCACCGCAAGGCGACATGCCACGGGGTGCGCCACGCCCTGGAGCTGCGCGACGTGAGTTTCCGATACGGCTACCGGTTCAACGTGATCGAGAACGTCACCCTTCAGATCCTAGCGGGCAAAACCGTGGCGATCGTCGGCGAAAGCGGGTCGGGGAAATCGACGCTGCTCAAGCTCTTGATGGGATTCTACATGCCGAGCGAAGGTTGTATCCTCATGGATGGCGTGGATATACAGAACTATACGTTGGCCTCGTGGCGGAGCCAGATCGGGCTGGTCTCACAGGAGCCTTTCATCTTCAATGGCGCCCTGCGTGATAACATTGCCATCGGCCGACCGGACACGACCTTAGAGGAAATAGCGGAGGCGGCTCAGGCCGCGGGTCTAGAGGGGCTCATCGCCAGCCTACCCGAGCTTTACGAAACGGTCATTGGGGAGCGAGGCGTCAACTTGTCGGGCGGCCAACGACAAC
The DNA here is from genome assembly GCA_965178525.1 of uncultured bacterium. Lineage (GTDB taxonomy): Bacteria > Tectomicrobia > Entotheonellia > Entotheonellales > Entotheonellaceae > CBCXVS01. Next base: position 31,590 of record CBCXVS010000044.1, read on the forward strand.
GCTTGGCGATTGCTCGAGTCTTATTGCGCCGGCCACAGCTCCTGATCTTTGACGAAGCCACCAGCCATCTGGACACGGCCACCGAGCGCGCCATCCAACATCGCCTCAAAGCCGCCCTGACGGGCAAAACCGTGGTGCTGGTGACGCACCGGCTAAGCACCATACAGAATGCGGACCTCATTTATGTGCTTCACCAAGGTCGGATCGTCCAGTCTGGCGCTCACCATCAGCTCTTACAGCAAGATGGCTTGTATCGAACCCTATGGGACGCCCAGACCGATCACCGGGAAGGGGCGGGGACCACCAACTCGATGCCCCCAAATGGCATCGCCGCGACGGCATAAGTTCCTGGACAAAATGAGCGACATTATTTTTCCAGAGGAAAACGATGACTGTAATTCTGTTCGGGTACTTCATACATCTTGAAGGAGGACGCGATGCGCCATGAGCGAATTTGGGAGTTGACCGACTGCACCGCATTTCGGCAAACCCTAGAGGCGCATCCTCCCTGGTTTGCTCATGGAACGCTGGTGCTCCTGAGTGTCCTTCTCCTAACAGCTCTGTTTTGGTCGGCCATCACTCAGGTCAGCCTTGTCGTGTGCGCTCTAGGCCGGGTCCGCTCCGTGAGCTCTCCCACGAAAGTGATTCATGGGGGCGGTGGGAACGTGTTAAGCGCCAGCTTTGGCGCCCAGGTGATCGAGGCGAATGTTGAGGCGGGGCAAGAGGTGCGCCAAGATGACATCCTGATCCGACTGAATACGGAGCGACTCGATAACGAGATCCGGAAACGGCGGCGGCCGCTGCAGGCAGGGGAGGCAGAGCTAACGAGATTATCTCAGCTCACACGTTTACTGATGCAGCAATACACCGCTGCCAAAGCCAAGGCGGAAGCCGAGGTTGCTCAAGCTGATGAAGAAATCGCTCAGGCGCGGAAACGGCAGACAGCAGACGTGCGGCTCGCCGAGTTGGAACTTGAGGCGGCAACATATGCGGCGGCCCAGCAACGACAGTTATTTACGCGGCGATTCGTGGCGCGCGATGACCTGCGCAAAGCCGAAGCGCAGGTTCGTGAGGCCAGTGAAAAAGTCAAAAAAGCCCAGGTGCCGGTGGATGGGCGCCAGGCTGAGATCCGTCGACAAAGTTTGGCGCTGCTTAAGCAGGACTACGCCGTCAAGGGGAAAGAGGTGGAAATACGAAAAGCACTCAAGCAGGCCGAGATCGACGCCGACCGCATGGCGCTGGCCAACCTGGAGCTTGAGCGGCAGCAGGGCGTTATTCGGGCGCCGAGAGACGGGATCGTGACGATGGGAGAAGTGAAGGTCGGGGACATTTTGGAACGGGGAAAACCCGTTTTGGAAATCGCCGAACAAAACGGCTTCCACTTTGAGGTGGCGGTCCCGAGCGAAGAGGTTGCGCATCTGCAGGTGGGTATGCTGGCTCGGATCAAATTGGATGCCTACGATGACCAGAGATATGGCGTTGTGGCGGGGACGGTGGGCTTCATTGCCCCGGACTCGGCCGTGTCGGAGCGCCAGGGCCAGGTCACTTACCTGGTAAAAATTGAGTTAGAAGGTGAAATGATGCGACATGAGGAACGCCAAGGCCAGGTCAAACTGGGGATGGCGGGACAGGCGGAGATGGTGACTGGCCAGGAAAGTCTCCTCT